>QMTB01000217.1 GCA_003649845.1 Thermoplasmata archaeon
CATCTGTAGACCATATTTAATCAAGTTTTCATCACTTATCTTTGCAAGATATAGCCCAAGTAGAAGTAGTAATAATAGTGTTATAGCTATACATAACATAAAAGCTAACTCTACATTGATTATAGATGCGTATACTAAGAAGAAAGGTGAAACTACGATCATTGCTGCTAATGCTGGAGATACTCCATCTATTAGTGCTACGAAGATTGTGGCAAATCTATAGGATTTATATTGTATGCCATTTCTCATATCTGTTAGCATTGCTCTCTCTAATTCTTTAATCTTCCTAGTTCTCTCTGCTTTCTCTGTCATATATGCACCGCTTATACCAGATGCTCCCATAGCTATTGAACCAGATACTGCAGCGCTTATAATTGGGAGAGGGTCTAGAATACCTGCAAAATGCGCTCCTATAACTATACCAAGCATGGTAAGCGCTCCATCAAATGCGTTCATGACAAAATATCTTCTCGTTAAAGGTCCAACTTCGGATATTTCATAGTATCTTTTCAGTTTTTTAAATGTTTTATCTAGATCCATATGTTATCCACTGAATCAAGGAATGGTTAATCTGGTTGGAATGTTTAAAGCTTTCTAGAGTTTATATTTTATCGTTTCTATTATGACAAAATGTTTCATCGTTTTTCATCCGACAAAATAGAAAATTATTTAAACTCACAAACCAACCATGTATTATAAATATTAATAAATAAAAATGGTGTGTTTATGAGATTTAGGAAAGATGAGGAACTTGAAATAGTTTTAGAGGGTATTCTAAAATCCCATGCTCAATCCCTTATCTATCTATATTTACTTAGGAATGGAAAAGCAAAAGCAGAGGATATTATCAGGGGGACAAAACTTCATCCTAGTACTGTTAGAGAATCTCTCTCTAAGATGCATGCTAGAGGTTTAATTTCAAGAGTGAAACTTAAGAATGACAGTATTGGAAAGAATCCTTATCTATATCATCCTCTTCCAGTTATTCAACTTTTGAAGATATATACAATGGAGATGGAGGAGAAATTTAATCGATTGATTAGTTTAACATCTAACTCCTTAGTTCATCTAAAAATAGAGGTTAGTGATAGAGAAGATGAATCTTAGAACATTTGCTAGGCTACTCGTAAATAGACCTCGAACCATTATATTAGTTTACACTATACTTACCATATTAATTGGATTACAAGCTCAAAATATATATGTAGAGTCAAATTTATTGAGTTTTCTCCCATCAGATGATCCGCAGGTTAAACTATGGGAGAGGATGGATGAAGAATTTCAACTGGGTTCTACTATAATTGTATATGTTGAGGCAGATGATATTAGAGATCCAGAGGTTTTAAAAGAGATGGATAGAGTTGCATCCAGTCCTCTTGTAAATAAATTTGAGAATGATAAAGGTATACATGATGGGATATATTCTGTTAAAAGCTTAGCTGAATATATCAAGAAAGAAAATGCAAAACCGCCGATGCCAGGAGGTTTAGGTGGAACAGGTGAATTTAAGATACCGGATGATAAAAACCTTATCGCTGAATATATGTCAAGATATACTATACAAGGATTGAAGGGTACATTGTTTACAAATACTTATGATGTTGCAGTGATTATCTTACAGCTAGCAGAGAATGCAGATTACCAAGAGATTCAGGATAGAGTAGCAGAGGCGATTAAACATAGGGGAACTACATATTCAGAGATGACTATAACTGGTACTACAGCCATGCAAAATGCTATCCGTACTTATACCCTTAACTATGTTAAAATCATATTTTTAATAGCTATCATATTAGTTTCTATTGTATTATTCTTCTTCCATAGAACTATTAAAGGAGTTATAATCGCTCTACTACCAACAGCATATTCTATAGTATTAACATTTGGAACACTTGGCGCTATTCGACCTGAATTAACAACTTTATCCATCTCCATCATTGCTTTACTCCTTGGTTTAGGGGTTGATTATTCTGTTCATCTTATGAATAGATTTGCAGAGGAACATGCAGAGGAGGATCTCATTGATAGAACTGAGAAGATTCTACGTTCAACTGGTAAAGCCATTCTACTTTCCACAGTTACCACTGTCATTGGCTTCGGTTCCCTTATGATATCTAGTATGAATCCCATTGTAACATTTGGCTTCGGCTCATCTATAGGTATATTATATGCCTTTATTTCAACAATTATACTAACTCCTTCTCTATCTGTAATTCTAAGGTTTAAGAGAGACGGTATTATACCACATTGGGAGAAACTTACAGCATTTATTATAACCAATAAGAAGAGACTCCTAATGATAGCTATATTCTTTGCATTTATCTCATTAATTGTTCTACCTCAAACAGAAACTGATGTAAACTACCTTGATTTAGCGCCAAAGGATTTACCTGAGATAAATAAACTTATAGAATATTCAAATAATTTTGGCGGGGCAAATTTTAATGCTTTAATGATTGAAACAGAGCCGCAGGGTTTAACCTACCCTGAAACTATTGATGCTATCTATAATATGGAACTTAAGATGAAGGAGAAAGGCATCAATGTGTATTCTGTTATTGATGAAGTAGAGAAGGTTAATGAGATTCTAGGTAGAAACGATGTAATAGAGGGACTTAGTGAGTTTGTTGGAGTTGATGAAATAATTTTTGATAGAATAGCAACAGAAGGTATGGTAGATAAAGATTTCTCAAAAACTATAGTTCTCGTATATATCCCAACAGGTCTAACTATGGAAGAAACAGAACATATAGTTGATACGGTTAATGAAATTGCTGCTAACACTGTTATACCCCATAATGGTCATGTTTCTCAACTAACTGGTCAAGATGCTATAAATGTAGCTATTAACAAGAAATTGACGGATCAGCAGATAAGATCTATGATTATAGCGATATTATTGGTTTTAGCAACCCTCATCATAATTTTCAGTTCCTCTATCTATGGTTTTCTAACTATGATACCTGTTGCCTTTATTTTAATGTGGGAACCAGGGTTCCTAGTAGCCTTTGACATACCCCTAAATGTTATTACCATATCTATTGCTTCTATTATGATTGGTATAGGTATTGACTATGGGGTTCATATTACCCATAGATTTAGAGAGGAGATGAATAGAGGTTTAATAAAAAGAGATGCTATGAAATTAGCCATTGAACGTACAGGTTTATCACTAGTTGAAGCAGCTTCTA
>QMTB01000218.1 GCA_003649845.1 Thermoplasmata archaeon
CCTCCTGCTGCGCGCAACAAGAAAAACATATTATCGTCGAATAGAAAAAGATAGCTTTTCATCTACAGGTCTTACACCTTGGGTTTCAGACCACGCAGTATTCAAGCTATTTCAATAAAAAACTGAACTTAAGAATCACCGGGATACTCCTCAATCACCTCAAGTTTTTTTGAAAAACATCCTTTATACTAAGTTAAGTTCAATCTTAAAATCTTAGCATTAGAATATACCATGGATTTCTATTACCCATACCTCCTATAATATATTAAATACATTATAATGCTTTAGAATTCCTTATCGAAAACTATACCTTTTAACACTAGACCACTCAACAATAACAAGAGGAATAGAATAACCATCGGAATAATATAAATGCAAATTATTAATATCATTGATAATACTATGCCACCCAACAAGTACATCTTTTTCATTTTAAGATCTCCCTCCAAGCAATCTTACAAATGAGAATTTAATGTGATAACTGCCATTTATAATATTCCTATAACTTAAAAGTTTTACCAAATATTTACATAATGTTTTAACAATGATATCAACCTCTGATTAAATATTTTAAAACATATGTAGATATTATCTTATAGTTCGAACGTGAAATAGAAACTTCACACTTATATATCCTCTTCCTTCACTTTCGACTACACGTAATATAGTCCAAAAGATTAGGTTTTGCACACTTAACATTCTAGAAATTCACCTTACCGATACCGCTTCTGGAGGCAGAGATGCCTTTTAAACATTCTCCTAACACTATGAGATTTTCAACAATAAGCGCAGTATCCTAGACAGAATATTTTTTAGGGAATATTTCACCGTGGAAAAGATGCGAGATTCTGAGTGAAACCAAAAAATCTAGCAAACTCAAAACCTGCAGCTTCTAATTCCTTGAAAGCATCGATATAGATCCTCAGAATTAATTGATATTCTATCACACCAAAACTGCATGTAAACTATATTGTGATCTTTAACATCAACTAATTGGTATTATCCAAAAAATGTATCTTCTCCTCTATAGGATCTCCAAATAGGAATTAATTGAGGAAGTAGATGTCAAAACTTTTAAAACAGGTATCGATATCCTCTTTCGAAACAAATATAAAATCGAAGATATTGGCTATGTCTAAAGTCAGGGGTCTAACACTATAGGTCAGAGGTGATACGAAAAGGGCCAGTGGTCTAGTGGTTATGACGTCGCGCTTACAACGCGGAGGTCGCCGGTTCAATTCCGGCCTGGCCCATACTCATTATATGGAGAAAAACTAGTCAACATCCTCAAAAATAGCGATTTGTTGATTTTTGCAACCTTTGTTCAATACTTTCTTTTTACGTGGTTTAAGTGCTAAACTAATCCAATCTTCAGGCAGTTGTCGATGATATCGCTCAGCATATAACTAGTGGCTATGGTTTTTTCTATAACAATTTTCTAATAGCAACTCGTCTATCAATTTTCTAAAAATATCAGATTAAATCTAGATATATTAGAAAAGTATATAATGTAAAACATAATTATATTTATTGTTATAACAAAATTGCGGGGTAGTGTAGAATATGAAGAAATATATTATGGCATTTGCAATGGTTTTTTTACTTCTAACTATACCATCCATCTCTGCTATTGAATATCAAGAAACAGCAAAGGAATATAAGTCAATTACAAGAGAGAAAATAGATACATCTTTTAAAATAGTTGAATCGAAGATAAAAACTTATCTAAATAGTTTGAATCTAGAGAGAAATAAGCAAGATAGATACCTTGGGAAAGCAATGGTTTTATTGAAAAATAGAGAATATATTCTAGAAAAGATATTTGAATTCATCAAATCTAATGGTAACTTCTCATCCTTTAACCTTATAATGGCATTACTTGGAACAATAGCATTCTTTGTACTCACTCAGCCAATCTTCCTTCAACTTATCGTTGAAACAGGAAATGACTTCATATTCATCGGAGTATTATTATCATTAATAATCATCGAGATCTTCCAAAAATTCTTTGCTCTAAAAGTTCTAGGACTATGGGAACCATATATCGTCAATGATATCGATGGATTCTGGAATTTCTTCTCCATTGTATTCTTCTCCATCTACTTCAAAATCTATCTATCCTATCTACCAACATTTATCATCCAATATTCAACAGTTTTCGTAAAAGCATTCTTCTACATCATAATGTTCATAATACCTATACTATTCAACTTCTGTCTTGCTGATTCAATAGATCTAATCGATTGGAATGGAGATGAAACACCGTCAACATAAGATAGTTTAATAAAAAATAGGAATCTCTCAATGCTCTAATATTTTTTATATTATCTATTTGAATTTATTCTATTAGTGAAAAATACATAAATCTATTGGTAACATAGAGATGAATAGAGATAGAGGGCTTTACGTAATGCCATAGAGTAAATCATAGAAGGGCAGATTATTATGTATACCATTTTCAAAGATTCTAAGGAAAGCTTTACTTGAAAAAGGAGGTAGAAAAGAAGTTAACATAAACTTACTATTATATTCAACTATATTCTCCTGGTCAAATAAACGTAAAGCTTTGTAAACCTTAGAGAAGAGAAATGAGGATCCTTTCTAAGGAGAGAATAGAGTTGAATTAAAGATTTTATAGAATTTCTTTTAAACATTATAGGCAGAATTTTTAGCAACATGATGAATACAAATGCATATAGATGCTTAAATTTTTTATATTCCTAGAATTAATCGAAAGATAATACACGTATACAATTTTGTAACTACAATACTAGTCATAAAAAATCAATTAATCTAATTATTTTTATAAATTATATTATTCAAGAAGTTACGATCTATCTCAAAATATCAATTGGAAAAATAGATAACATCATATATCATAAGGTTCTCTAGCCGGGTGCCAATCAAAGTTAAACCATCTCCATTCGTTCATCCACCACATCCACTCAACCTCACCATGTATAATCTTTGGACCAATGCTATTCCAATCATCCCAATAGTTGTTCTTCCAGTGATTAAAAAAGGAATTAGAAAAATAAACATCATTTTTTATAAAATTATTACAACAAATTTTGTTATTACAACTCTCTGCTAAATACATCCCCAACCATTTATTATTATAG
>QMTB01000219.1 GCA_003649845.1 Thermoplasmata archaeon
ATTTATGATATTGTAACTGGGAACTCTGCAGGGTATAGATCAAGTATTGTGGGATGCTGCCATCCTAGGGAATCAACTTTTTCCTTTGCATAATAGAATGATTCCTCTGCTGAGTTAATACCATCTCTATTTCCATTTTCATCTGCTGCTCCATTAAAACCATTTATCAGATAATTGGAGAATATAGATCCATAAGATACTGTATCCTCCTCAGTGGACATTAAAACAACTCTACTACCAGCGCCTAACTCTCCAATCATCTCCTGGGTAAAAGAATATTGAGGAACTCTTTCATTTAATCTATATGGTGGATCATTGAATCCACCGCTAAAACAACTATCTACAATAACACAAACCCCTCTGCATCTTATTAAACTCAGAAGGAGATTCAATAAATCATCCCATATTATAGCATATGGATTCTCAAAGCCATCATACATTATTAAAGCTTCATCAACGCCATCCTTTTCATCTCTAGGTGGTAGATCTAAAGGGTTACCATTTGCATCATAAATTGGGCTTCCATGAGTAGTTAGATAGATAAGAACAAGACTATCTCTATCAGTATTTTGATATAACCATAGAAATTCTTGTATCAATCTACTACCTGTAGCTTGCACACCTTTTATCTTATGGATGTGAGAGGTAATCCATCCATGAGATATAAGAGTATCATAGAGGTTATCAACCGCTGTTAACATAGAAGGTCTATCTTTATCAGGGTTATTTTTATAAACTCCTACAGCGAAGAGTATAGCCCAATATTCTATATAATCCCCTTCATTTGAACTATTTAAACTAAAAAATGGATTAAACGCAGAGAGACTGGGGGATATAAATAATAAAACAAAGGTTATACTGATAATCTTGTTGATAATCATCATATAATATAGTGTAATTTTAATATAAAGATATTGTGGTTTCATGTTTAGGCTTCGATAATTAAATCAATTTGAGAAATATTTAAATAGAATAAATAAGATGAGAAAATAAAGAAAAAATTGGGGGGTTATAAAATATGAAGGGAATTCCATTATTTATAGCGGTGTTTCTACTAATAGGTAGTTTCGCCGCAGTAGGTATAGGTAAGGAGGCTGCCGTTGCGACGTATTCTCTTCGTATGTCTTTTCAGGAACCTAAGATAGAGATGAAGAATGTAGAGGGTGAGACTTTTGTAACGATTAGTCTCAAGGATTGTGGTGTTTTATATCACTCTGGTAAACCGATGTTACCTAGGAAGTCTATTGTTAAAGAGCTTCCATTAGGTACTAAGATAGTGGATATAGAATGTAAGCCTTCTTCTATAAGGACAGTGAAGGTAGATTATCCGATACTCCCTGCTCCGCAACCGGTTTTACTTGGAACTAGTATCAATAAACCAGTTTACAAAGAAGATAAAGATGTATATTCTAAAGATGTATATTATCCTACAAGTTGGTATAGTTATAGTCTTGGAGGGGGTTTAAATAGTGAGAATAAGAGGAATACTTTTCTAGTGATTCAATTATATCCTGAGAGGTATAATCCTGTGCAGCAGATTCTTCAGATTGCAGAGGATATCACTGTAACAGTGAAGTATAGAGTACCTTCCCATCCACTTATAGCAGGAAATGGTGAATATGATATGGTAATTATTGCTCCATCTGTGTTTTCTAGTACACTACAGAAATTAGTGGATCATAAAAACAATGTTGGTGTTAAAACTATTTTAAAGACAACAGAGGAGATTTATCAGGAGTATCAGGGTGTGGATAAACCCGAGCAAATTAAATATTTTATTAAGAATGCAATTGAACAGTGGGATATCAAATATGTTTTACTAGTGGGTGGACTTAAATCACCAATCTATGGTAAACCTAGAGATGACCCTAATCAAGGTAGTAAAGACTGGTATCTACCGGTTAGATATACCAATCTAAAAGAGATGGGTGGAATATATGATCCAGGTTATATAAGCGATCTATACTATGCTGATATCTACGATGCTAATGGTAATTTTTCTAGCTGGGATTCCAATGGCGATGGTATTTTTGCTTCATGGCAATCTTTCGGAAGTAAAGATTATCTAGACCTCTATCCTGATATCTATGTAGGGAGATTACCTTGTAGAAATGAGAAGGAAGTAGAAATCATGGTTGATAAGATTATATCTTATGAGAAGAATACTTATGGTCAGCCTTGGTTTAAAAAGATGATTGGTATCGGTGGAGATAGCTTTGAGGATCCTGGTACTGATTATTGTGAGGGTGAGGTATCTTGTGAGTATGTTTTTGAGACGTATATGAGTGATTTTACTCCTGTGAAACTCTATGCATCCTATAAAGATACTGATCCCGAGCATGTGCCAAGTTCGGAGAATATACAACGTGAGATAACAGCTGGTAGTGGATTCTTATTATTTGATGGACATGGGCATCCGGGAGCATGGAATACTCATTGGCCTGGAGAATTCAGTTGGGAGGATACACCTGGTGGTATTACTTGTTATGATTTCTTTGGTCTTAAAAATAATGGCATGTACCCTGTATGCGTAGTTGGAGGTTGTCATAATAGTCAATTCAATGTCTCTCTGGTATCTACAGTATTAAAAAAGCCTTTTATGTGGACTCATGGTTATGCCTATGCTGAGTGTTTCTCATGGCATCTAGCTAGAAAAGTAGATGGTGGTAGTATAGCTTCTCTGGGTAACACGGGTCTTGGCTACGGCGACGCTGGAGAGAAGGGCGATCTAGATGGAGATGGGGTTAATCTACCTGATTGTATAGAAGTAGCAGGTGGTTATCAGATATTACAGTTTTTCAAGAACTATGCGGAGGGTAAGGTTATACTTGGTGAAACTTGGGGTGGTGCCATAAGAGATTATCTGAATACTTATCCTGGCATGGATGATCAAACAGATTGTAAAACCGTGGAAGAATGGCCTCTAATCGGCGATCCAAGTTTAAAGATAGGAGGATACTCCTCCTAATATCTTTTCTTTATCTTGGATTATCAGATTGTTTTATCTGCATTCTTCTATTCTATTTGAATATGTAGAAAACTTATTTCTGACTGAATATTCCCACTGTTTAAAGGTGTAAGATTATGTTTTTATCTGAGGGTACC
>QMTB01000220.1 GCA_003649845.1 Thermoplasmata archaeon
GTGTATACTGCGCGGTGAAACACATGGGTGCTGGTACCATCAAGGTTGTTGCCTTCGATGGAGCTGGTAACAGCGCAGAGGATACACTAGACGTAACATACTATAAGTTCCTCTAAACAAGGGAACTCATATCTAAAAAACCTCTTTGAGAGAACACATCGTTCTCTCAAATTATCTCTCTCTTTTTTTTGGGAAAAATCTTCTAATAGCGAATTTATATTTTCTATTTCAAAAAATATAGATTTTTGGTATGTTTGGATATTCCTCGAAATGAATGATATCATCTCAGGTTCAAATTTTTATTAAACCTTCTAACCTGTTCCATCCTAACTCCAGGGATATACCAGCCCTCATAGCTCTAGTAACGTCTCCCCTAACAAAATTATAAGTTATTCTCCTTAAATCAAGGAAGGCATCTGCGGATTCAAAGGATTTGAAACCTCTCATCACCTTATATCTCTGCTTTATATCCTCATTATACCCCTCTATTGGGTTGTTGTTATGCTCCAAACCATATTTCTTACAAGCTATTGGAACACATGAATGAGTTTACACATCCTTGAGGAATACTTGTTGAAACCATTCTTGTAATGCCCTCTCTTGTCGCTAACAGATACAACCCCTCATCTCTTCCAGTTTCTCTATACCTTTCATACCTCTCTTTACATTGATCATAAACTCTACCTTTCAACTCCCTGAAGAATTTTCTGAAATGTGGTAGAGATAAGGTATCTGTCAGTAGATGACTTAGATTGTACCCTGTTTTTCCATCAACAGCGTTTATGTCATAGATTTCCTTTCCTTTCTCCTTTAAAACAAACTCATCCACATGTACTCTCCCTTTTATCTCTGGCTTCAACTCTTTTTCAAAATCCTTCAGCAGGTGAGCATACTTTCTAACCCAGTAAAGGATAACGCTATCATAGAGGTAGTGTCCCTCATGCTGCCAGATGAAATCCCTTATCTTGGATAGTGATAAACCTTCTGCATAAAGATGCAGGTTTTTAATATGATCTCCTTTGGATAACTCATGTTTTCAAATCCATCTCTTTCGATGAATCCTCTCTCATAAGTTTTACACTTATAAATCTGTTTTTCAACGTACTTGTTGTATCTTTTTACCAGCTTTTAAGATATCTTCGCTGTTACAGTATGGGCATCTCATTTCCCATCCCCATGCTGGTAATTGCTGAGGCGGTTTAAATATCTCACTGAATTAGAGGAATATCTTTCTTCTATAAAGTTTTTAGTAATGCTTATATTACTCTCTTTATCTTTCTATATTGATATGAAATTTTATATGAAATCTCTAACTATCTTGTATATTATCATTCTTATGCTATTTAGTATTCCTGTTGTTTCTAAAGCAGGTTTAGAGTGGAGTCAACCTATTCTTCTTTCACCTGAAAGTTATAGTGATGCTTATCGTCAATATCTAGGTTACTATAGAGGTGTTTTACATGTAGCTTGGAAGGATCATAGTGATATACTTGACTCTGGTCGCGATTGGGATATATTTTATCGTTATAGAACTATAAATGGTGGTTGGTCTCCTATAGAATTAGTTTCAGATAACTGTAATGGAGATTCTACTTGTCTCTCGCTAGACGTTGATACTCTCGGTAGAGTACATATTGCATGGCAGGATTCTTCTAATCTATTCAATTCTGATTCTGATAGAGATATATTTTATCGTTATAGAACTATAAATGGTGGTTGGTCTCCTATAGAATTAGTTTCAAATGAAAGTAAAGGTATGAGTGGTTGTCCTTTTATTGCAGCTGATAGTCTTGGTAGAGTGCATATTGTATGGGCCGATAATGGTATAAATGGTAGTGATTCAGATTTAGATGTATTTTATAGGGAGATAATAAATGGCACTTTGGGTCCAATAGAACTTATCTCTATTAATAGCAGTGAAGATGATTTCACTCCAAGGATTGCTGTTGATAATCTATTAAATCTTCATGTTGTATGGTATGAGAAGTCATCAAATACATATACGGTTTATTATGCATACAAACCATATGATGGTTATTGGTCTAAACCAGAGGTTGTTTCCATAAATTGTAGTGGTTCTTCTGTTGAACCTTGTATTGTTACAGATTCAAAGTATAATGTTCATATAATATGGAATGATAATACTAATCTAAACTGTGGATATGATTATGATATTTTCTATAGAATAAAATATAAAGATGATAGTTGGTCTTCTATTAAAGTGATTTCAAAGAATAGTCATATTGATTGTAAATGGCCTTGGATGACAATAGATCAAAATGATACTATATATATAGCATGGTGTGATAAAGTATCTGGCTCAGACTATGATGTTGTTCTTACTTATAAAGAAAATGATAAATGGATTCCTGCTGAAATTGTATCTAAAAATAGTAGCTATGATTCTAATTGGCCTAGAATGGTTATAGATTCAAATCAAACAATTCATATGACTTGGTGGGATGATGTAGATGGACACTGGGAAATCTTCTATAGTTATGGATATAAAAAGAATCCAGTGGAAAATAATACCTCATTCAGTATTTTACCTTATCTATTACTAGCGTTGCTCCTTCTAGTGTTTTTAAAAAGACATGATTGATAGTCTTTATTCCTCTTTTGTTAATACATGAGGTTTACCTGTGTTATCTATCAATGTAAGACGCTTTCCATCATCAGAGAATTCATATTGATAAAAAATTGGTGGAGCATTCTTGCTAGTTAATTTTAGTTCTCCTTCAAAAACCTCAAATGTACGCCATATTGTGAGATTGCTACCAGAAGTTTCATTATATGCATCCACATGAAGATATAAAGAATGATTTTTATAAAATATCCATGTCCCTTCGTAGGTTATATTCCTAGATTCCTCATATTCTATGACTTTCCATGTACCAATGAACTTTTCAAACTCTGGTATACTCACAGTATTCGTATTTCCATTATTACCAGAGATTACAACTCCAACTCCAACTCCAATTAGAAAGGAAACTATGATCATAATAACTGATAATTTAGTATTCATTGATAGTTGATATTCTACATTAAGTACTAAAGATTTCCTATAGTTGGACACTAAATGTCCCTCTATAGAAC
>QMTB01000221.1 GCA_003649845.1 Thermoplasmata archaeon
ATAAAACCCAATTAACATAAGGATATATTAAAACCTTGCTTTTTCAATTCGAACGAATATTTAAAAATTATTTTTCCTTCAACCCTAACTTGATGATACTATTAGAAAAAAAACTTGAGGAACTCAAAGAAACTATATCATCCTATAAACTATGTGATTTCTGCCTAGGTTTAATTCCATATACTAATTCTAAAAACCTTTCTACTATACAAGTAGGGAAATCCATTAGAAAACAACTTAACTTATCTAAAATAAACCCATTAAACTGCTGGTTATGCAATGGTTTATCAGATGAGATACCAAATTTTATACAGCTTATATATGAGAAACTTAAAGAATATGAATATAACTCTTTTCTAATAGGTTGCAAGGTTGATGAGGAGATACTTGAAAGAGAAAAACAATTTCTATCTAAAATAGGTGTTTCAACTACAGAATCCATTTTTAAAAATCATTTAAACAGAGAGATAGGAAAAACTTTAGAGGAACAACTTGATAAAGAAGTTGATTTTAAAAACCCTGATATTATAGCTGTCATAGATACATCCTTTGATGTTGTTCATCTTCAAATCAAACCAATCTACATATATGGTAGATATATAAAGAAGTCTAGAAGTATTCCTCAGACTAAATGGTTCTGCTCTCTATGCCATGGTAAAGGATGCCGTAGATGCTCCTATTCAGGTAAACTATATGAAACTAGTGTTGAAGAATTAATCGCTGCGCCACTTCTAAAATATACAAAAGGAGAGGATGAATCCTTCCACGGATGTGGAAGAGAGGATATAGATGTTCAAATGCTTGGAAATGGTAGACCATTTGTAATTGAAATTAAAAACCCTAAAAAGAGAAGTATAGATTTTGATAAGATAACTGAGGAGATCAAGAGAGGAAACAAAGTTTCTGTAGTTAACCTCAGATATTCTAATAGAGAAGAACTTATCCGACTTAAAAAAGCTCATTTCAACAAGATTTATCAAGCAGTTGTAGAATGTAAAGAAGCTATTTCTGAAGAAAAACTTAAAAAAGCAGTGGAGACATTACAGGGTGCAACCATACATCAGTTTACACCAACTCGTGTTGCTCATAGAAGAGCACACTTAGTTAGAAATAGAAAGATCTATTCCTGTAGAATAGAATCCATTCGGGATACCAGAGCGACTCTGATGATAGAAGCAGAATCAGGTACATATATCAAAGAATTGATATCTGGTGATAATGGTAACACCAAACCTAGTTTAAGTGAATTACTTGGTATCCCCTGCTCTACAGTTACACTAGATGTCATAGAAATAAAAGGTGAATAAAAATGGTGAAAAGATCAAAAGGTATACGAAGTAAAAGTAGGCATATACTACGTAAGAAAACCAGGGAACGAGGGTTATCTCCTATAACCCGTTCTCTAAGAGAGTTTAAAGAAGGAGAATATGTTCACATAGTTCTTGATCCTTCTATTCAGAAAGGTATGCCCCATATAAGATTCCACGGCTATACTGGAAAAATAAAAGGTAAACAAGGTGAAGCATACCTAGTTGGTATTCGAGATGGCGGGAAACAAAAGACATTGATTGTTAGACCTGAACATTTACGGAGAGGATAAAAGTTGGCAGAGGAAAAAACACGCTTAGTTTCCCTTGCCGAGGTAAAAAATATTTTAAAAAAGATTGAGAAACAACGTAAGGATCTACTCTACGAGCAACGTATTGCCTTAGAACATGCAAATAAATTTGCTAAACTATCTGTTAAAAAAACAAATGAGCTTATAAAAGAACTTTTAACTATTGAGAAGCTGGAGGAACGACATGCGTATAAAATAGCTGAGATTCTTCCAACTGATGATGAAGATGTAAAAGCATTATTTGCTAAAGAGAGAGTCGCATTGGACGATGAAGATATCAAGAAGATACTTGAAATTGTAGGTAAATATTGGATTGAGGAATAGGGAGGGGTTGAAGAGTGGAGGAATATGTATATGTATTAGATTACTTACCAGAGGGTAGAGGAGATGTTCCTCCGCATCGTAGATATCCAGTAGTATATGGTGTAGGGGAGAATCAGTTTACACTACTAGAATTAGTACCTAAAGATAAGGTTTATATAAACATAGGTGAACGTATCTATGTTGGAAAAGATATGAGAAAGAGAGATAAGATTAAGAAGATAAAAGGTAGAGTTGACTATGATTCTCTAACATCTACTGCCCATGGAGAATTACCATATATACTATTGGATATAGTTAAGAAGAGAGAACCTTTTTTTGTAAATTTTTTTAATAACGCCCCTGCGATTTCAACTAGATTCCATTCTTTAGAATTATTACCTGGTCTTGGTAAGAAGATGATGATGGAAATATTAGAGGAGAGAAAGAAGAAAAGATTTACAAGCTTTGAAGATATAGCAAACAGAGTTGATTTCCTCCGAGATCCCGCTAAACTTATAGCTAAAAGAATTGAATTAGAACTCTCTGATCCAAATCAAAAATATCATCTCTTTACCCGTCCACCTATATCAAAAGAACATCGCTAAGAATTATGTATAGAAAAAGATTTGGACAGCATTTTCTAAAAGATTCCTCTATAGCAAAGAAAGAGATTAGATATGCAGATGTTACAAAACAAGATAAAGTATTAGAAATTGGACCGGGTTATGGTATACTTACAAAATTATTAGCAGAAAAAGCTGAATTAGTTATAGCAGTAGAAGTAGATCCTAATCTTGTTTTTCACCTTAAAAAAACTATGCCATCAAATGTTAAAATTATAGAGGGAGATATACTAGAAATGGATTTAAATGAATTACCCTCTTTTAATAAAATAGTATCAAATCTACCCTTCCATATATCCTCCCCCATAACCTTTAAACTTTTAGAATACAACTTTGATAAAGCTATACTTATGTATCAAAGAGAATTTGCAGAGAGGATGATTGCTAAAACAGGTGATGAAAATTATTCTCGATTATCTGTAATGATAGCATGTAAAGCACAATGTAGAATCCTAGAATATATATCTAAAAGATATTTTACTCCAATGCCGAAAGTAGATGCATGTATAGTAGAGTTAATCCCATATAAAATGCCCCCCTTTCATAT
>QMTB01000222.1 GCA_003649845.1 Thermoplasmata archaeon
ATGTATTACGTGAGGTGGTATTATGCTAAAGTTAACAGCACCAGTTTTTCCTTGGATGAGATTATACGAATCTATATAAATATATGTATCAATGGATGGTTATGTTGATTCCCTCGAAAAATGATCGGTATTGTTTTTTTTCCTTCTATATAACAAAATATATTCTTAGTAAGATTTAAATACACTATTTTATATGAACCTTTGTTCATATGAATATTGATTCATTCTTTAAGTGTGTGGTTGATACAAGCAGAAGGAGAATCCTAACGATACTAATGACTGGAGAGAAATGTGTTAGTGAGATAGTTGAAGAAACAGGTTTAGAACAATCCCTTGTATCTCATCATCTCAAGGTATTAAAAACATGTGGACTTGTGAAATCGAGACAGAATGGAAAGAAGGTTTTGTATAGCTTGCCGAATCCAGAGATAAAAGACGTTTTTGAGGCGGCGGAGAAGGTATGTATTAAAATGCAAGATATCGAGCCACATGAGGAGTGCAAGTAAATGGAGAAGAAGCTTGGCATATTCGAGGAGTTTCTAAGTATATGGGTTTTGTTGTGTATAATTGCAGGGGTTTCAATTGGAAAAATGTTTCCAGAGTTTCCACGTTTTTTTGAGTAAACTAGAGTATGCTCATGTTTCTATTCCTGTTGCTATCCTTATATGGCTTATGATATATCCTATGATGGTGAAGGTTGATTTTAGTAGTATAGTTAATGCAACAAAGAAACCTAGAGGATTGATTCTTACATGGGTTACAAACTGGTTTGTCAAACCATTTACAATGTACATCTTCTCCTTTGTTTTCCTTATGATTGTATTTGCAAACTATATAACTCCTGCTTTACAGAGGCAATATCTAGCAGGAGCAGTCTTCCTAGGTGCAGCTCCTTGTACAGCAATGGTTTTCGTTTGGAGTTACCTTAGCAAGGGTGATGCAGGTTATACCTTGGTTCAGGTAGCAACTAATGATTTAATTATATTATTTGCATACGTACCTATTGTTTCTCTTCTACTTGGTTTAGGAGGAATCACTGTACCATATGATACACTTATTCTATCTGTTATCCTTTTTGTTGTTATCCCTTTAACCTTTGGATACCTTACAAGGATATGGGCGATAAAAAGGAAAGGAAGAAAATGGCTTGAAGAGGTTTTCCTTACAGGAATGGGAAAAGTTACCATCATAGGGCTTCTTTTAACCCTTGTCATACTCTTTTCTTTTCAGGGGGAGATAATACTATCTAATCCATTTCATATTTTGTTAATAGCTGTTCCACTCGCTATACAAACCTATTTCATCTTTGGAGTTGCTTACGGTTGGGCCTATCTTTGGAAATTACCTCATAATATAGCAGCTCCTGCTCCTATGATAGAGGCAAGTAATTTTTTTGAACTTGCTGTAGCAGTTGCTATCTCTACCTATGGTCTCAACTCAGGTGCTGCATTGGCTACAGTAGTAGTAGTCCTTGAGGAAGTGCCTATAATGCTCAGTCTTGTTGCAATAGTAAATAGAACAAGATCAAAATGGGTGAACGTATGAAGAAGATTCTATTTGTTTGTGTAGAAAACGCTTGCAGGAGTCAGATGGCTGAAGTTTTATTCAATTCTATGGCGAAGGATATGATAGCTGAGAGTGCTGGGATAAAACCTGCAGAAAGGATTGATGAGAAAGCAGTAGAGGTAATGAGAGAAATAGGCTTGGATGTATCTGATAAAAAACCTAAACTTCTAACTCCAGATATGAATGATATATTTGATATAATTGTAACTATGGGCTGTATGGATAACTGTCCTGTTACCCCAAAAGAAAAGACTATAGAGTGGAATATAGAGGATCCTAAAGATAGTTCCATTGAAAAATTTCGAGAGATAAGAGAGATTATACAAAAACAAATTGAAAGTCTATTGGAGATGATAGAATGAATGATATTTTGAAAATTATATTATAAATTACTATAATTTTTCATCTATTGTGCTAGGTGGGTATACGAATTCTAATAATTCGAATAATACTGAGAATAAGATAGCCATTTCAATTGGCGATGGAAAAGAAGATTTTTGGATTAACCATCCTTCTTGGCATCCTAAACATGGGGAGGAAGTGGTTCATCCTCAATGGATTTTAGATATCCTAGATGAAAAACCAGTCATTATACTTGCGCATAGTACTACTTGTAAACCTTGTAAAGATCAAGATGATGCCATAAAAGAAGTGCTAGGTGATCTAGGAGATTCAATAGAATATATTAGCATTCTGACAGATGGAGGCGATGATAGAATGAAAGATGTTTATATTAACTATTATCCACAAGGTGGACAATGGTATATACCTTTAACGGTTATGTTATCAAAAACAGAATATAATGGGAAAGAAGAGGTTATATGGCATAGTGTTATCGGTGTAACAAGTGAAGATTGGCTTAGAGAATATATAGAAAATGCTATTGAATACTATCGGTGAGAGTTACATGGCTAAAACTAGAATACTTTTCATTGTATATTTGATATTAATCTCTCCATCCTTTTATGCATTGGTTTCTTCAGAATCTAACCCTGCCCCTCTATTTGAAGCCACAACTGTTGATGGAAGATCCTTCTCTCTAAATGACAGTAGAGGAAGTGTAGTGATACTTCGTATTCAAAACTTTGAGAATCCTATATGTATAGAATGTGAACAGGCTTTAAAGAAACAGTTGATAGAGTTGTCCAAGCTTTCAGTTATGAGTAAGGAAAATATAACCATTGTAACCTTAAATATTGGAAAAATCCATCTTCTGATAATGGTAAACAGCTTGCTGAGGAATGGTATGGCATCAATGTTACCTGATATTGAATAGAAGATTATCAACCTTATAATATATCAAATAGATATTCGAATTATTGGAATTTAAAAGGCGGATTCGTTAATCCAACTATTATTCTAATAGATCCTTCTCTTAATATTGTTGGTGTATACCATGTATATCGTATGGGGGAAGGAGAAATAGATGGAGTTCAAACAGCAGAGTCGCTAGCAGATGATGCAGACATGACATTGAGAGGAGAATGGAATAGTTTAAAT
>QMTB01000223.1 GCA_003649845.1 Thermoplasmata archaeon
GTAATAGAGAGATACTATTTATGTTTCTTATAAATATCGCTATCAGTATAGTATGGATGGGTATATTATCATGGTTTCCCTCTTATATACAACAAGATAAAGGTTTCAGACCAGAGATCGCTGGTTTACTATTCTCCATAGTTTTATCTGGTGGTCTCATACTTAAACCTGTTATAGGACATTTATCTGATAAAACAAATCGATTTAATATTCTTACAGTATTAATCTTTATGACAGCTCTATCTGTGTTTCTACTGCCAGTTTCATCTAGTTTACCATTGTTGATAATAGTTTCTTTGTTATTCTCTCAAACAGCAGCCTTCTATCCAGTCCGTACTTCTTATCTGATGGATATATGGTCTTCCTCTACTTCTGCTGCTAATCTAGGAGCATTTAGATCTATGATTATATTAATTGGTAGTCCTATATCAACTATAATGGGATGGGCAAGGGAAAACTATGGTTTTGATATAGTACTATATGTACTAGCATCATCTTTATTGTTAACAGGTCTAATAATGTTATTTAAAATAAGAAAAATTAAACAATAGTGATATTAAGTTCCTTTACCTCTTCTGTAACCCTCCGGATTTCACTATGTTTCGGATATCTAGCTATATCATCGTATTCCATTGCTTTATATTCTGGATGGTATTGACCCATTATATTAACTGCTGCTTTTGGTAGATTATCTGCTATCCATCTAATTATTGGAATAGAACAACATTCAACATGATTTGGCATAACTAGATGTCTAATAAGAATATCTGTTTGTTTATATGCAATTATATGATTACGTTTAATTATCTCTAAATAGTTTTTAATCTTTGATAATCGAAGAGAGCATTTATCGTTACCATATTTAAAATCTGTTAGATATACATCTATGATTCCATGTAGAAGTTTCATAGTTTCTATAGAGCAATACATATTAGAATTCCATATCTGAGGTATTAAACTATTGCAATTTATTAGAACATCTATAATATATGGGATATTAGGCGTTGGATCCCCACCAACCCAATTTACATTTCTAGCACCTTGTTCATTTCTTTTTTCTATCATATCTGCTAGGATCTCTGGTTGTATATATATGCCAGTTTTATATTGACTTATATCCCAGTTTTGACAGAATACACAGTTAAATGTGCAACCGGAGAAGAAGATTGTATAAGATGGTATAAAAACTTCCTCTTCTCCCATATGAAGAAATTCTGAGGCTACCCTAGCTTTAGATACATTACATACTCCCTCTCTTACATCTCTATCTATCTTACATTTCCTTTCACAGAAGCTACATTTATGATATATACGATATGCTATCTCTCTTTTGAGGTCAAGAAGAGATGGATTAACTTCCTCTTTTTCTACTTTAAAATCTTTAAGAGCTTGATCATGTTCTAACCATAATTTTTCTAATGCATCATCTTCTCTAAATGAAACAGGTATATGTTTACATAGGATATATCCAGGTTTTTTATCACCTTTTAATATGGAATTATAAACTTTTAATTCAACCATTATTTCTAATATCATCTATCTAGATTTTAAGTATAATGGTAGAATAAAAAAGGGGAGAAGGAGGGAGAGGGAGGTCGAGAGAATGGGAGTCTAAGTGGTATCTGGGAGGTGGTGGGATGCAAAAAAATGTTTACTCCCATTCTCCTCTACACAATTCTATTCTTTTAAATATATAAATATTGCTTAACAATTCTTTCCCTCTCTATTTATCTCTAGATAGAAAGTAACTAAGTAGATCTGGATGTGTACTATATGATTCCATTGTTTCAAGTAATCTATCCTTCGATAGAACACCTTGTTCTGTTATAACTCCGGTTATATAGTTAATAGAAGTTGTATCAAAATATCTGTTTCTAACTATTACATTATCTATATGTTCTCTAAGTAACTCCTTTGGATCTCTATCTGGTTCTTTTATAATTGGATAATTATAAGGTAGAATCTTATCTGTGCTACATAGATGATAAAAGGGTATGTTTTCATGAAAAGCAATTTTTGCTAGAGAAGATGTTCCTATCTTATTTATAACGCCGTTTTTGTTTATCGAATCAGCTCCAACAAATATCATATCTGCTTCTCCTATAATTGAGAAAAGCATTGCATCGGTAACTAAAATCGTTTTAATACCTTTTTTACCTAGGTATCTCGCTAGGAGGATCCCTTCGTTTGAAGGTCTAGATTCAGAGCATATAACGATAAAATTTTTTCCATATTTTTTTGTATATTCTAAAGCTTCAGCAACTGTCACACTATAAGAATATGTAGCTATTTTCATCCCATCATCTATAAGTGAAAATGCATAACTAGATATCCCCTTAGTTTGATTATCTAAGTTTAATAGGAATCTATTGCAATAATCAATTACAGTTTTTTTGATAGAATCATGTTGTTTATCTATCTCTACCAATATTCTATTGCAAAAATTTAATATAGAGGCCATCATGGGTTGAGTTTCCACCATTTTAAATATTAGCTCTTTTATCTCCTCTATAGAAGGATTACCCTCTATTTGGATGAAATCTAACAGGATATCTACTAATTTTCTTGTTAGGACTATAGAACTATTTATATTATCTGTCTTTATTTCTTCTATTCTATCTAGTATATCTTTGGAGATACTTGATCTTCCCATATATTTTCAATTCAATATGTAGAAGATAAATGTTTGTGAAAACTAGGATAACCTTTTTGTAGTAGCTAGACGTTACAATATATGGGGTGAGTATATATGACTGCTTACAATGTGAGGATAGATAAAATTTTAAAAAGTGGTTTAACCGGTGATAAAACAGAGATATGGGCTAGGATTACTAATCTTGAAACATCTGAGACAATGGATAAACTCATCTGGTGGGAGGATGAAAATGGTTTATTTCATGATGAAACAAGTAATTTACCTGCTGAATTGAGAAGTATAATTGATAACGCCTGGATTGAGAAAAGTAGACGTTGGTGAATAATTTTTTATATTAGAAATTTAGGCTAGAGATGTACAATAAATCTTAATATCATGATATAGACTTAAAGATACTATAATGA
>QMTB01000224.1 GCA_003649845.1 Thermoplasmata archaeon
CGCTGAGAGCGGAGAGAGATGTTTAAAACTTTTAGAAAATGAAATACCTGATGCCATACTATTAGATATAATGATGCCTGGTATGAGTGGATGGGAATTATATGATAAAATACGTGATAACCCTAGATTCAGGAAAACACCTATCCTATTTTTAACAGCTAGGACTGATAGACTTGCGGAGAATGCCGGTAGATTCCTAGGTGATGACTTTATTGAGAAACCTTTTGATCCAGTTGATTTAAAAAATAGAATTGAGAAAGCTATTAGAAAGAAAGAACCTAAGGGGGATATCTATTAAAAAGATTTTAGTTGTTGATGATGAGCCATTGATTATTACTTCTATTAAAATAGGCTTGGAATCCATAGGGGGAAACTATGAGGTAATAGGTGCTAATAGCGGAGAGGAGTGCTTTAAGATATTAGAGGAAGGGGAGAAACCAGATCTTATACTATTAGATATTATGATGCCTGGTATGGATGGTTGGAAGGTACATGATAAACTTAAAGCTAAAGAATCACCTTATAATGATATACCAATTATTTTTTTAACAGCAGCGAATAACGAGGATTATCGAGAGGTAGGTACTTGGTTTGGAGAAGATTATATAGAGAAACCATTTGATATAATGGATTTAAAGAAAAGTATAGATAGGGTGTTGAATAAGAGGAAAAAAGATTGAAAAAATATCTTGAATAAACAAAGGATTCATATGATATGGAGGGAGAAGATATGTCAAAGAAGGTTATGATTGTAGATGATGATCCCTTTATTCTATTCTCTACTCGAGAGCTCCTAGAATCCGCAGGTTTTGATGTGATAACAGCAAACTCTGGTAGTAAATGCATCGAGGAATTAAAAAAAGGATTTAAAGGAGTGATACTAATGGATATCATGATGCCAGGTATGGATGGATGGGATACCATAAGAGAGATAGCGGATAACAATCTATTAGAGGGGAATATTATCACTGTTTTTACTGCGAAAGATATAGATGAAAAAACAAATGCATTTAAAGAATATGTTATTGACTATATTACAAAACCTTTTGATCCAGATGAATTAATTGCTGCAGTAGAGGAATACTTCACTTACATCGAAAAAAATAAAATCAAATAAAAGAGTAGATAGCTATAGGATCTTCAACCATCGTTCCAAAAAAACATCTAAGCAACTGTCTATCAGATATCTCTATTCTCACTTTTAGTATTCCAGTGTAACAGTACTTCATTATATACTCAGTATTTTTACCTGTAAGGTGTCATCTGTTCTATTACCATTTATATCATATGCAACTACTTTTATCTCATGTTTACCTATGGCAAACTCATTCCAAAGCCAATCGTAAGGCTCTTCTTCATCTGTATACTTCAAGGTATCGTCAACATAAAACTCCACCTTCTCTACCCCCTCCCCTGGGTATGTACTTGTTTCAATAGTTATCTTCCCAACAACTAATGTACTCACAGGTAGTGGCATTATTTCCTTATCCATGATGTACAAACGTTTCTCTCTTGGTTTTGTGATCTCCACGGGGTACAAAACCTTCTTCAACTCTTGCATAACCCATGCATGCCCCTTGCTTTCTATCATACTCGTTGTTTTTACTCCACACTCATGAAAAACTCTTACATCCCAACCCCAGCTTCTTAGAGTCTCTATCCTCGGCTCCCCTATAAGATGCCATCTCTCATCTGGACTAGGCATACCATGCTTGCTTTCGTTATCTCCGTTTCCAACTACAAGCAAGGGTATATCTATCTTGAAAGGATCAATATTTTCCTCGAAGAAAGGATCACAATTGGCAAAATACTTTCTATAAAACGCATCTTGAAGCAAATCCTCTAATGTATCATAATAGAGGAATTTCCTTATCTCTTCAGTAAAGGTCCAATTCAGGATATCTATAGAAGTGGGTTTTCTCCCAAGATCTTCCTCTACAGCCTTATAGAGAGGATAAGCTACATCGCTTTTATCTAATGGCTCGAGTTGAGCGGATCTCATCAAGGGAAGCTTACCAACCGGTGTGTCAATGGGTGTGTTGAATAATTCTATGGCTTTCTCTGTGAAGAACAACTTCATATCCCAATTCTCATAATCAGCTAGACAATAAACTGGTCCAGCCCACAAAGCAAAACTTGCAGAGGCAACTAAAGGATTACATTCCAAGGAATATGGAACTATATAGTGGGAGAGATAAGCTACACTAGGTAGAAAGGTATCAGCTATTAAACAACTTATCTTTACATCCTTATTCTCCTCCATCTTAGAAGCAAAGTATATAAGAGTGGGAGAGGAGATACAGTTCGTACTCATCACTTGACGAGAGAAATCTATCCTAACATCAATATTTGCTCTCTTTGATAAATCTCTATGCTCCTTAAAATACTCCGGAAGATTTTTAAAGGCTCTAAATGCATCATATGCACATTGAGCGTTTCTCTCCAGAGAGAATGGACTGTATGTAGCGAATGGTTGAGACGGGCCAGCACCCGGTAACCAAGGAGATATACATACAAAACCATGGCATGCAAAAGCCATACCAGCAGAGTAACCTCTTCTTCTCCAATCGTTACCTTGAAAAGGCCAATTCCAGAAATCAAAACCCGGTCCACCAAATCCATGAAGCCATACCTTAGCTGGCCAACCTTCAGGTGGAGCCTCTCCCACTGGGATAAAAAGTTTCGAAGCTATCTCAACCCCTCCCTCGACGCTACTCCAATACTCCATGTAAAACACAGCGACATCAAATTCTCCATATGATATAGTAGGGGTATCTACACCAAGGAATTCTACCTTCAAAATATCTCCATTTTCCAGTTTTCCATCTCTACTAGTCTCTACAAACCCCTTTTCACTTACTGCTCCTAAGGCGCTTAAGAGTAATACTGCAAGCACAACTGTAATTAATACCTTCTTCATTTTCTACCTCCCAAATTAAATATTATAACATCCATTTTATCTTGTGCTCTATTTCCATCATTATCATAAGC
>QMTB01000225.1 GCA_003649845.1 Thermoplasmata archaeon
GGATTTCAGTAACAGCGATTAATATAGATATTTGAAGAGGAATAGAAACTACCTGATAGATATTATAAACAAAATAATTAGAACGAAGTGGGTAGTCTATGAATAACAATATATAATCTATAGAGGCTAATAGAAAAGATATCGAAAACATAAGTTTTCTTTTATCTTTATCTTTTAGGTAAAGATGGATAAACCATGCTATAATTAGGTATATTAAAATTATTGGGATTAACCATAAATATGCTTCAGAGAATTGAAACATCATCTCCCTCAAATGCCTTTATTTTTTATCTAATTTCAATTTTTTCATGTATAGATAGGGTTTTCATTATCCTTCTACATTTAAATTATATCTCGGTTTTTCTCCATATTTCTCACATAATTCGTTTATCTCTTTTTTAAGTTCAATCATTCTAAGTTCTCTATCAACAGCAACTTTATGGAAGTTTTCAAGTTCCTCTACTTTCTCTTTTAGCTCCTCTTCCATTTTTTTACGTTCACGGATATCTCTAACAATACCTATAGTATGCCATTTATCTTTTATCTTAACAGATGATATAGAGAGTTCACCTACAGATTCTGTTCCATCTTTTTTTATGAAAGGCATTTCAAGGGTTTTACCAATTGCAATACCATCTCCAGTTTCTCTGAAAAGAGTAAATGCATTCTCGAAGGTTTCATAGAGATGAAGGGGGGCAAGTATTTCATGTAGGTTTCTACCTAGAATCTCATCACGGGTATAGCCGAATATACGTTCAGCGGCTTTATTCCAATATGTGATGCATCCATTATCATCTATCATAATAATTGCATCATATGCAAAGTCACTTATTGTTCTAAACAACTCTTCTTTTTCTTTTACAACATGTTCCATCATTTTTTTCTCTGTTATATCTCTAATTCTAGCTATAACGCTCTCTCCATCTTCATATAAATCTAGAATAGCTTCAAACCATCTACTCTCACCATTAATCTCAAGGGGATACTCAAAACTATGAGTCTCACCAGTTTCACGAACCTTCAAAGAATACTGAAGATATGGACCACTAACACTGGGAGGCATAACCTCATCAATTCTTCTACCAATAAATTCCTCTGGTTTTCTATACAAAGGAAAACCAGGCCCACAATAAACATCCTTAAAACGATCCTCTCCATCTATCAAAAAAATCAGAACGCCCATTGAACGAAGTACAGTACGATGTCTTTCCTCATTTTCCCTCAAAGACTGCTCCAATTTTTTCCAGTGTGTAATATCTTTATCTACTCCTCTATACCCTAGGAAATTATCATTCTCATCAAATATAGGAACTCCATTAGTTAAAAAGCAAATCTTTCTACCATCTTTTGTTAGATTCCAGTTTTCTAAATCAACGATAGGTTTTCTTTCAGGAATGATCTCCTCCAAGAAGATCTTTGATATCCTCTCTGCTTCATCCTCCGGCATTAAATCAAACAGGGTTTTACCAATAAGTTCATCAGAAGTATATCCAAGGATCTCCTCTGTTTTACCAGTAACAAAGGTATATCTACCGTTTACATCAACCTCCCATATAAAATCATTGGAACTAAAAGCTACATCCTCAAATCTCTTCTTGAGTTTCATCAATTCTTCTTCAAATCTTTTACGCTCACTGACGTTTCTGTAGATACCTCTAGTTGAAACAAACTTGCCATTCTCAAATCTTGCATTCATTCTCCCCTCTACGTATATCTCCCTTCCATCTTTAGCGATAAAAACTGTTTCTACCTTGGATATAGATTCTCCTCTAAGTAATCTTTCAAAAACCTGCATACAATGAGATCTGCAATCTTCACGTATAATATCGAATACAGTCATATGTTCAATCTCTTCCCTTGTATATCCAAGGGTTTTCAACCACTCATTGTTTACATAAATGAAACGCCCATCTGGATCAACAATCTGTACAAGATCATTAATATTTTCGAGGAAATCTCTTAATCTCTCTTCTTCCTCTCTTATTTTTTCTTCAATAGCTTTTAGATTACTGATGTCTCTACCTTCAGCAATCAAATATTCAATGTCTCCCTCTTCATTTAACACAGGTTTAATACTTATTTGATAGACCCTGAAATCTTCTTTTACCTTCATCTTCTCCTCTACCAGTATCTTTTCACCTCTAACAGCTCTACCTATATAACCTCTAATTCTATCCTGCAATTCTACATCATATGAATACCAAGGCGTATCAGCAAGATGTCTCCCAATAACCATCTCAGGGTTAACATCTATTGCCTCTATAGCTGTTTTATTCACTATCTCAACTATACCATCTAGGTTAAGTCTAGCATTAAAAGTCAAAAGATTATCGATATATCTCTGTAATTCCCTCCTACTATGCTCAACTTCATCTCTCTGTCTTCTAATTTCTTCCTCCAGTTGTTTTTGCTCTGTTATATCTCGGAAATCCTCTATAATTCCAATGATATTTCCATCTACATCTTTCAATGGAGTAGCAACATGCAAACAGGGAACCTTCTCTCCATTCACTCTTCTCCTAACACTCTGGGTATGAATCGGTTTACCTTCTCTGAGAACCCGCGCCATCGAGCACTCGTTTGTACCACATACATCCGAACCAAACATCTCATGGCATTTCATGCCAATTGATTTTTTCTCATCTACACCTGCCAGTTCAGCCATTGTAGAGTTAAGTGCTCGAACTGTGAAATCTTTATTTACAATACGAATTCCGTCAGCAGCCGCATTTAGTAGTTCCTCTGATTCTTTATAAGCACGTTTTAACTCTTCCTCCATTTGCTTCTGCTTCGTAAGATCTACAAAGCTTTCTATAAGCACCTCTTCATCTCCAAGTTTTATAGGTAAAACAGTTTTTAGAATAGGTATCTCTCTACCGTCTTTTCCAAGAGCTATTCTTTCAGCGTTATCAATCTTATTTTCGCCTAAATCTAAAATAGGGCATTTTCCTTTTTCAGTTGGACAAATATTTTTATGACATATATGCC
>QMTB01000226.1 GCA_003649845.1 Thermoplasmata archaeon
AGGTAATAGTCGGACTTTTGACCACCTATCGCTCGGCCCTTCCTGCCTGGATTCAGGCCCTGGACGGGAATGCGGCCGATGTCAGGGTGGTGCCAGGGCTTATCAAAGCTTACGTGCAACAGTTTCAGGGGGGAGAGGAGCCCTACTTTGCATTGGGTAGATAACGGAATGGCCAGGAGGTGAAGTGGGTTACCCGTGTGCCGGAGAGGATAGCGCTGGCCCAAAGGCTGGAAGAGGCTGTCCCTGTGGCCGATATGAGAGAAAGCAGCCTAGCGGAATGTGGGATCTAAACTCAAGTCAACACTTTTATGAGGGCACCGCTTTGGGAGTATATCAATGCCGAAAATATGGTGTTTGGGAATCGCCAATATGGACGTGCTGATTCGATATGTCAGACGCTGGCCAGAGCGCGGAGGCTTAGTCGTTGTTGATACCGTCGATTTACAAATTGGCGGTGTTGCTTTGAATACAGCGGTAAGTATCGCTAAACTGGGTGGGATACATGTAGGGCTTATCGCTCATATTGGTAATGATCCATTCGGACGGATTTTGCGAGATAACTTACAAACAATTGGCGTAGATACCAGCCACTTGGTTGTTAGCAAAACTAGGCCTACAGGTATCTGTATTGTATGTGTGCATCCTGATGGAGAACGCTCATTCCTGTATTGCTTTGGGGCCAACGAGGAATTGCATGAGCAAAGTGCGATGATCGAAGAGGCGGTGGCTGGTGACTATTTACATATTGGAGGAGCCTTAGGCATGCCCCAGCTTAACGGCCAACCGTTAGCCTGTTTGTTGCAATGGGCACAAGAGCAAGGACTAACAACTTCAGTAGATACCACGTGGGATGTCACCGAGCAATGGTGGCCATCTATTGCCCCAGCACTGCCTTATATTGATATATTTATGACCAATGAACTGGAAGCTAAGCATCTTACTAAGTATTCTAACCCACAACAAGCGGCTGAATATCTCGCTAGCGCGGGAGCCCGCATTATCGTTGTCAAACAGGGAGCTAGAGGGTGCTATGTCTACAGCGACAATTGGCAAGGACAGGTACCTGCCTTTAACACGCAGGTGGTAGATACTACGGGGGCAGGTGATGCCTTTGCAGGTGCTTTTATATATGGACTTGCCCGTGGTTGGGAAATAGAGCAAGCGGCGACATTTGCTAATGCGGTTGGTGCATTATGTGTTGCAGCGTTGGGGGCTACAAGTGGAGTGCGAAGTTACTCTGATACCCTAGACATGATCAGAGGGCAAGGCCGTGCTAAGAGTTGGTCGTGGAGAATATAGGCAAAATGACGCTGGCACCCTTAGTGCGATTAAGGAAGATTTCAAAGGCTTTTCCCGGCGTACAGGCCTTGAAGCAAGTTGATTTTGACCTTCGGACAGGGGAAGTTCATGCCTTAGTTGGGATGAATGGAGCTGGTAAATCCACCTTGGTTAAGATTCTAGCTGGGTTATACACTCCAGATTCTGGCCAAATTTACTGGCGAGGACAGCCTGTCTGTATCCGCAATCCCCGCCAAGCCCGCGAATTAGGCATTGCCTATATTCCCCAGGAGCTGATGCTTGTTCCAAAGATGAGCGTTGCCCACAACCTTCTGCTTAATCAAGAGCCAAAATTGAAATGGTTGCCTTTTATCCTCGATGAGCGGGCTTTGCGGCGCAAGGCCCAGATTATCTTAGCTAATTTAGGAGTCAATTGTCCATTGGATATCCCGGTTAACTGCCTAAGTGTGGCAACTCAGCAGATGATTGCTATCGCTATAGCTCTCCACCAGCAAAGTCAGGTACTTATCATGGATGAACCAACTGCCTCCTTGGCCCGGAGTGACATCCTTAAACTCTTCAGAATAATACATCAACTTAAGGACAGCGGCCAAGCAGTCATTTATATTTCCCATCGGCTAGAAGAGATTTTCCAAGTGGCTGACCGGGTCACCGTACTGCGGGATGGCGTTGTTCAAGGTACGTTTGCCACTGATGAAATAGATACATCTTATATTCTGCGACTGATGGTCGGCCATCGTCTCGCATCCAGCGCGCCGTATTCGACTATATCCACCTCTAGCGTTGAAGCCCTTGCTGTTAAAGGTCTAACCCGCCGAGGGATGTACGAGGATATAGAGTTCAAGGTGCATCACGGTGAAATCCTAGGTATTTTTGGCCATGTTGGAGCTGGAAAGACAGAACTTCTTCGCGGTATATTTGGTGCCGACCCAATAGATGCAGGGGAGATTCGAGTGGGGGGAGTTCCCGTTCGTATTGACTCGCCAGTCACTGCTATTCGCCTAGGAATGGGCTTCTTAACTGAGGACCGCAAAGGCCAGGGATTAATCTTATCCATGGGAATCGCTGACAATATCGCATTGGCTAACTTAGACACCTTAAGCAAATGGGGCTTAGTGGATTTTAGGCGCCGCAATGCTCTGGCTTGGAATTTTATTCGTAAGCTGAACATTACTCCTCCTAGTTTGAATCGCTGGGTAAAATTCTTAAGTGGCGGCAACCAACAGAAAGTGATCTTGGCACGCTGGTTAAGCCGGTCGTGCCAGATATTGCTATTGGATGAGCCAACCAAGGGCATCGACGTAAGAACAAAGGCGGAACTATATGAACTGATGATCGATCTTGCTCGAGGCGGCGCTGCCTTAATTGTAGCTTCTTCTGATCTATCAGAGCTTATGCGTATCTGTAATCGCATTCTGGTGATGAAAGAAGGTCGTTTGACCGCGCATTTCCTTCGAGACGAAGCAACTGAGGAAGAAATACTTTCGTATGCCATTTAGCTTGCTGGACTGTGGATAAATTTACCCCCGTGGAAGAGATAGTGCAACAATTGTCCAACTGGAGCCCAAACCGTTCAAAATGGGTCAAAAACAGAACTTTTCCAATTGAATAGCCTTGAGGTAAACTCATTGTGGATCTCCTAACCAGGAGGTTCACGATGAGTCAACTGCCTACCGAGA
>QMTB01000227.1 GCA_003649845.1 Thermoplasmata archaeon
ATAATATTCTTTGTATGTAATAATTCTGATAGCACATGAAGTTGTATTCTAATATTGTTCTCTACTATTATCTCCAACTGAAAAAAGAAAAGGTTATGAGATAAAAGTTTATTTCCACCATTCTCCTATGAAATATAGTTTAGAATCATCCTTTGAAAATACAGGTGCATGGCATAAGAATGTATCAGGGAAATAACTAGGTGTCACACAATGGTTTTCACTTCCATCAGCGTTCATAATATAGATGTCATATGTTCCTCTCTCATCTATAGCTGTTACGAGATAAGCTATTTTTTCTCCAGAGTGAGACCAAGTGGGGAAACCTTGTGTATATGATGTATTTGTAAGCCGAGTTTCATTACTTCCATCAATATCTACAGTAAAAATATTGTAGTTACCATATTTACTAGTATCATTCTCCAGTCTTTCAAAAACAATTTTATTCCCCATTGGATTCAACTGCGGATCATAGTCTCCAAAAGGTAGATTTGCGTTACCCCATTCTCCTCCACGTGGTGGATTAGTTATTCTAATAGGATTATTACCATCATCATTTATACGCCATATACTATTATTTGATGTAAATACGATGTATTCTCCAGCCCAATGGATATCTGCATCATGGTAGCCAGAATCATAGAATTTATGGACATTAGATCCATCTGCATCCATCATATAGATATCTAAATCTTTATCTCTCAATGAGAGGAATGCTATTTCTGTTCCATTTGGAGACCATGTTGGGTATAAATCCCAAAAGTCATTATTAGTTAGCCTCTTTAGATTTGATCCATCAATGTTTAAACTATAGATTTCCTCATATTTGTTATCAGTACCATTATTCTGAGAGAATACAAAGGTATCTCCTTCGTTATTTAATCTAAGAGTTGATATTTTAAAAGGAGAGCTATAGATGAGTTTTACTTCATTGTTTTTTAAATCTAGTTCATATATACCCCATTTTTTATCCTTAGGAACCTTTGTACAACCGGATAGTAGTATAGCAAGGAAAACAACTATAGCAATTATTTTACCCATGTGCTTCATTACAAGTATAAATACTATCTATGTTTTTTTAATTTTTGTTAGTCTCATCTAGATATCTACTAATTCTTTCTATACCTTCCTCTATTAAATCATGTTGATAACATAATGGTCCATATGATAAACGTAAACCATATTCTAAACTAGGTCCAAAACCTTCACCAGGTATAAGTAGTATACCTGTCTCTCTCAATAGTTTTTCAACAAAAACAGTTGGCTTCTCTCCATTGGGAGTAGGAGAACATGTATATAGTCCACCCATAGGTTTAAGATACCTCCAGCCTAGATATCTATCTATACATTTCATCATAAAATGTGCTGTATCTCTATATAGTTTCCTTGTTTCATCTATAAACTGTTTTAGAGAATTATCAGCAAGTGTTTTCTCTAAGAAACGTGCTGTAGCTATACTATGCATTGTATCTGGCGATAGCAGTGTTGATTCATTGAGTTTTTCAAGAGCGGATATAATATATGGATCTGCTTCTACCCAACCAAGTCTTCTACCAAGGCTAGATAACCATTTAGAGTTGGAATGTAAAGCTATAATATTTGGTTTATCAAAGGGAGACCAAGAATAACACTGAGGCATATCATCAAACCATAAAGCTTTGTATGCAAAATCTAATACCAGGAAACCTTTATGATCCAATAGTATCTCTTGAGCAGATGATATAAATTCTTCTGATGGAATCTGACTAGTGGGATTATCAGGTATAGGTATGACTAGTAGTTTTACTCCTCTACTACAATATTCCTTTAAAACTTCTAGAGGTTCATCTATATCTTCTAGATACCTCCATGTTTCCGGATTTAAAGCAGGTATAAACTTAATATGGCTACCTGGTATAGCACATTTTACAGAATTAATATAGTTTGCATATGTAGGATCAAGAGCACATATATCCTCACCTGGGTTAACTATTGCTCTAAGTATATCATGAAATAATTGTGTAGATGAATGTCCTAATATTATATTATCAACTGATAGGTTTTTAACACTATATATCTTCTCTTCAAAATAACATAGTTGTTCTCTAAGTTTATAATCTCCTTTTATAGCACTATATCTACCGCTTCTATGGAAAAACTGTTTATCTTCAACTATCTCTCTATATATCTCCCTTAGAGTTTCGGGTGCATAATGATTACACCATCCTCCTCCAAAGGATATAACATCTCTAGGGTTTAAACCCATAGCGATAATATTTTGTTCCTCAGCCATCTTCATAATAGTTTGAATAGGTGATAGACCTTTGAGTTTCTCTTCTATGAGATTAGAAAGTTTAAACTGTCCCATGTTTTACATGAAGATGTAAACCGTTTTTAAATATTCTAGGTGTTTCTCCTTCTAACTGGATATGTTTTCTGTTTGAATTTCATTGTTCTACTAGGAAGCTGTATATAGTAAAGCCAGTTGTCAATCTTCTTTTTTCTAAACATCAAATTTTTTTTCTGAAACTTGTATTATTTAAACTAATACTGATAAAATTGTTTTAATGGAAAAATAATTTTTTAGTAAAAAATATTGGATTGTTACTCTGTCACTTGTTCTACATCCTCTGCTCCTTTAACTTTTTCTAGTGTAACATTTATTATATCGCCATATTTCCAGTTTCTTGCAATGAAATCAATCTCTGATTCAAGATGAATTATCCTCCTTGGATCTCCTCTCTTCTCTCCTCTGAAGAAAGGTGGCATAGCACTCTTCAATATCTGAGTAAGTTGATTTTGAAACTCTGGTGGGAAAGGTGATCCATCTGGTCCTACACCAGTAATTCTTATAGGTGGATGGAAGTTTTCATCATCTTGATTAAAATCAATAGTGTCAACTGGTTCTAATGTTACCTCTACATAGCCTTTCTTATATTCACTTGGTTTTATTCCTCTTATCTGATACGGTATTGTAA
>QMTB01000228.1 GCA_003649845.1 Thermoplasmata archaeon
AAACAAAGATTATCATTTTTGATAATTTTTGGAGTCTATTCTTATTGATGATATTTGAGTATCTAGGGGTTTTATCGAGATTGAGGGTGGATTAGAGTTTAAGATCATCGTATAGAGAAATCTAATACCACCAGGATTTTGGAATTGGTACCATAAGATATAGGAACTGGGAGCACTAAGATTTGGGATTTATTACCACTAGGATTTGGGAAATGTTCTACCATAGGATATGGGAAGAGTTTTACCACAAGATTTTGGGAAAAACAGCTTTATAATGCCACAAAATCTGGGATAAAACTAATAATGGTGAAGTTGGGGTTAACGTCTTGTTTTTAATAGGGTTACAGGATGTGTAGAATGAGGATTGTTTAGAAGAGTTTATATGGAAATCATACCACTAAGATATGGGAAATGGTAACACCAAGATTTTGGATATGATAACACCAAGATATAGGAAGCTATACCACTAGGATATGGGATCTAGGAGCACTAGGATATGGGAATTGTTGCCACTAAGGATTTGGGGAGAGTTTTATTGATTTTGCTATGCTAAATCTCGGGGGGACTAAGGAGGAAATTCAAAAGGTTTTGTCCAGTTTGTTTAAAGTAGTTAAATAAGATTTAAAATAAAAAATGTTAATGGTGGTATGGTTTTTCAAATGAAATTATTTTGAGAATAGTATCTGCATGAAAGGAAACAGAAGGGTAAAGGAAAAGAAAACACTGATGATTTGAAGGAGTTGAAAGATGTATTTGAAGATAATGCTATCTAGATAGAATTGGTGTTGAGATCCACTGATAGATTTTTCTTTAATATTCTCTTTTTCATATCTCTTTAAATCTTTTTGATAGGTCTCCTTCAAGTGTTTCTATCAATTCAACCCAGTTAGGTCTCAAACTCTTCGGTATAAAATGATTAGTGGAATTACCTATATACCAGGCTTCCTGTTTAGCTAAATTTATTTGTCTCATTAAACCTTTGAAGAAATCTACTATATTATAGAATTCAATGTTGATATTAAGGGTGTCCATTAGTTTCTCTCTATCTATATCCATTTGGAATGAGAAGAATAGATCATATATGTCTTTTCCTTCACCACGATTATAGAAGGCGATTAATTTTTTAGCTATAAGATCTTCTAAGGAGTAGACTTTGAACATAGTTGGATAAGAATCTATAAAAGGTGATTTCACTAATTCTATTCTAGCTTCTCTAAAAGGAGATTTGTTTAGATAAAACTCGAGTCTAACAACATCTTTCTTATCAAGCTCATTATTATAATAGCAGTCAAACCTTAGAGTTCTATGAAGAATCCTTGGACCCTTTATATTGAAACCTTTTATCTCATTTACAAATTTTTTGATTTCTTTAATCTTTACATCTAGAGGTTCCTCACTAATATAATCCAAATCTATATCCTCAGAGAATCTACTAGCATTAATCTTTGATAGATAAACCCTATTTAAGGCTGTACCGCCTTTCAAGATAACCTTTTCTCCCATGATATCCCATATCTGAGAGAGTATATTCGATAACCTTTCATCTTTTGATATATAACTTAACCCTAAGCCATTTTTAATCGAGATATATCTCAGTAACTCCATCTCCATTTTTATAACCAACCTAGGATTCTATTCTTTCCAAGATTATCTATAAGCTTCCATTTAGAGATATACACTCCTCTAGATGGTAACATTGGAACAAGTTTTGTTTTAACATTTATTCTCCCTTTGAAATATTCTATGACATAGTGTGGTATCTTTATTCCTGTTTCCTTCTTTAATAGATCTAGAATGTAACCTGTACGTTGACAGAGAGAAGATGAAGCAGAGTTGAAATATACTAGGAATTCATGCCAATCTAATCTTTTAACTTGGTATAATGCCTTAGTTAATGTTTCATATCCACCACTATATTGAGGTTTATAGAAGCAATCAAAAAATGTTTTAGGTAAAGTAGAGACATATAACTCATTATATAATGTTATACTTCTAGCTTTCTCTCCTATATTAACAGCTTTTATAGTATACTCTCCTATCTTAATCTCCTGGGATTTATTATGTGTCGCTATGAATATTGTAAATGGCTGATACTCTATTAAACTATATACTCTTAGAGCTGATGAGAAAGCAATATATCCTTTAAAAAGATTTAAAGCGATCTTAAATGGATCCTTAATCAAGGGTTGTTTATCAGATCGTATATCCTGTATAAGATATAATCCTTTTTTAATACGATATAGATATCCCTTCTTCTCCAAATCAGAAAAGATTTTATATATCATCTGCTGGGATAACTCTGGGAATAAATTTTTTACATCAAGGATATCTACTATAGAAGCATACTTTATAGTATTAAATATCCTCTGTTCACTCCTGGTGAGGTAGTAATTTTTTTGCATATCTTAACTAATATGGTAAGAATATTAATAAATTTTTCCATAATTGTCTTGGGTTGAACTCTATTTTCTATAGCATTCAATCTTCATAAGAAATATTTTTTTCCACTAAGATTAGGATTTATTACCACTAGGATTAGAGAAATGTTCTACCACAAGATTTGGGATAAGACTAATAATGGTGAAGTTGGGGGTTAAAGTCTTGTTTTTAATAAGGTTACTTGGTGTGTAGAATTGAGGATTGTCTAGTAGGTTTTTCATGTGGTAATATGATGGTATCTATATGGAGGATAACACTAAGATATGGGATTTGCTACCACTAAGATATGGGAAAACATAACACTAAAATATGGGGAATGGTAACACCAAGATTTTGGATTTATTAGCACTAGGATTTGGGAAATGCTAACAATAGGATTTGGGATGACAGTGGGATGGTTTGTTTAGATTATTACTATCTTATTTTATCTCATTATTTGATTTTTTCCATCAACGGTTTTTTTATCTTATCTTTATGGATATGTTTTATAT
>QMTB01000229.1 GCA_003649845.1 Thermoplasmata archaeon
GTCTACTAGATTCACCACCTATATCAATGATATCTGCTCCATTTTTCTGCATTTCTTTAGCATGTTCCACTGCTTTATCTATAGAATAATATAAACCTCCATCCGAGAAGGAATCAGGTGTCACATTTAGAATACCCATAACTAATGTTTTCTCATCTAGATCAAATTTTTTATCACCAATCCTTAGTAACCTCATAATTCTCCCTCTAAAACTTCTTCTAACTCTTTAGATATATTCTGTATCCTAGGATACTGTCTCTTTAATTTCTCAATTAACTCTCTAATCTGTTTTATAGTACCAATAACTAGTATATCCACTTTTTTATCTTTCCCACCAAAATAAGTATCCCTAGGTATAGCTACATCCCCACCTACAGAAAGCATATCTTGTTTAATTATTATAGCATCTATAGAACTTATATCATATAGTTTTATCATCCTAGCTACTGCTTTTGGAGCCATAATAGGTATACTTTCTCTATCACAACCTATCTCCTCTATCTCCTTTGAAGCCTCCTGTAAAGTTGAGATTTTAATAACCTTTGGATTCATCATCTTCTACCTCTCATTAGTATCTCTCTCGCTTCACCAACTGTATATAGAGAACCAGTTATACATATCATATCTTTTTTACCTACGACCTTTAAAGCTTGATCAACAGCATCTCTAACCTTTGTTGTTACATATACTTTTTTTGTTTCATCTACTAATTTTATTAGAGAATCTACAGGAGAAGCTCTACTAGTATCTGGCTGAGTAAGAATAATAATATCAGCATTCTCTGAGATTATATCTATCATATCAGAATAATTTTTATCTTTTAATACTCCAAATACTAGTATGAGTTTATCATAATTGAAATCCAATAGATTTTCCTTTAAAACCTTTATACCAGCTATATTATGTGCTCCATCTAATAATATCAAAGGTTTTCTAGATATTAACTCCATTCTACCAGGGTTACTAGTTTTCCTTACACCATTTTTGATACTTTCATCTGAAATTTTTAAACCTTGTTTCCTAAGTTCTTCTATAGCAGCTAAAGTTATAGCAATATTCTCTCCTTGTTGACTGCCAAGTAGAGACGTTTCTATAGTATAATTTCTCTCTAATTCTATATGGAATATCTGTCTATCTATGTTTTTAGTAATTCTTCTAATATAATCTTTTTTTATATATCTTAGAGGAGAGTTTTTTTCTATAGCAATTTTTTCTATTATCTTTAAAGCTTTTTTATCTGCAGCAGTTATAACTGGTATATCATTTTTTATAACCCCTGCTTTTTCAAAAGCAATTTCTTCAATGGTTTCTCCAAGGAATTGTTGGTGATCTAGGGATATATTTGTTATTATAGAAACCATTGGTGTTATAATATTAGTTGCATCAGATCTACCACCCATGCCAACTTCTATAACTGCTATATCAACATCTTCCATAGAAAAATATTGAAAAGCTATAGCAGTAGTAACCTCGAAATAGGTTGGATAAATCTTTTTCTGAATAAGTTTATCTACAACTGGTTTAACTATAGATATAACTTCTAATAGCTTCTCTTCCTCTATGATTTTATTATCAACTATGAAACGTTCTCTTATATCATATAGATGCGGTGAGGTATAAAGTCCAACATGGTATCCATCTTCTAATAATATATTTGATAGTAACCTACAAACTGTTCCTTTACCGTTTGTACCGGCTACATGTATATTTCTATATCTCCCCTCAGGGTTACCTAATTTATCAACAATATATCTAATTCTATCTAAACCAAGTTTTATACCATATGGTTTAAACTGTTGAAGCCATTCTATCATAGACTAGTAACCCTCAGAATAAAGTACATCTTGATAAACCTCATATTTATCCTTCCAAGATTCCCCGGGTAGTATCTCCACTATTCTATCTTTAATCTTAACTCTACCTTCTGCTATAAGCTGTATTGTCCTAGGAAGTATCTGATGTTCTACTTTTAATATACGTTCAGCTAAACTATCCCTAGTATCACCAGGCAGTACTTTAACAGCTGCTTGTAGTATAATAGGTCCATGATCCATCTCTTCATCCATAAAATGTGTAGTACAACCTGTTATCTTCACACCATATCTAAGTGCATCACCTTGTCCATCAGTACCTTTAAAAGATGGAAGTAAAGCCGGGTGAATATTGATCAGTCTGCCATACCATTTTTTTACAAACCAAGGTGATAGTATACGCATATAACCAGCGCCAACAACTAAATCAACTTTATACTCTCTTAATATTGAATCTATTATCTCCTCATGCTCCCTACGAGTTTTATCTTTTGGATCTATAAACCTAGATGGTATACCATGTTTCTTAGCTCTCTCCAAGGCAAAAGCATTTTTATTATCACTAATTACAACTACAACCTCTGCATCAATCATACCTTTCTCAGATGCATCAATTATACTCTGTAAATCAGTTCCTCTACCGGACGCTAATACGCCAACTCTAAGTTTCTTCATGAATCTTCTAAAATGGTGAAACCTTATTTTAGTTAAAACTTTATGCTTTCAGCTTACCATTTGTTTCCTCTTCTAGTAGGAATGGAACTGTTACGGAAGATGGATGTGTTATAGAGTCGTATACAATAGATGTGGATCTAAAAATATTTGTAAGCTCAATTATATCCTCTTTTGAGATATCCCATTCATCCATAAAATTTAGAGTATAATTAATTAGAAGAGATATATTCCTTAGTATAGAAAATCTACTATCCTCCCATTGATTAACTGTTTCTCTCAGATGATCAGATATCTTATCTATATCTATCTTATCCATTATTTCCATTATAGTTTTATTACTATGGATGATTTCAACTTGGAATAACAAATATGTTTCAGGATGTAAAGTATAATCAATATCTTTTAATCTAA
>QMTB01000230.1 GCA_003649845.1 Thermoplasmata archaeon
ACTCCAAATAGTTTTTGTTAAATTTACCCTCCCTAAGTTTCCTCCTTAATTCTTTGGCTAAATCAGCAATTTCACCTTTATGAAAGAAACAATCTTCACAGCATAAACCACAGTATCCTATAGATTCTATACCACTCATAATTATATCAACTTTTACTAATCTTGATCTCTATAACATCTTCTTCCTCAAAATCTTTGCTGATTAACTTTAGAAAAGGTTGATTACAATATATTCCGATACCAATGCACTCTACTCCATTGACCTCTACTCTAAAACACTTGGCGTCAAATAATCCTATACCATTAGGTAGATGCTCTTTTATATCAATGCTGTTACCCATTAAATCTATTCTATTTGTATTTCCAAAAATAGCACCATAATGATAGTGTGGGATGCCACCCTCGATAGGTTTACCATGAAAGGATAAAGGTGTTAAACCTCTACCTCTATGGTTCAGTGGTTTCACCCATACATAATTCTTTTCTCTCTCTACAACTATAAACTTGTTTCCAATTGCAATAGGTGTGAGAGGTTGAATTATTGGCATTAGTAATAATCCGCCTCTCGCTCTATAGGGATCATCAGGTTTTCTTAATTCGAAATGGGCATGTTTATCCGACCAAGGACATAGAAAGCCAGAGGATATAACCTTACCAAAACTATCTCCAAGATATAATTTATCCCCAATTTTAATAAAGGGTTTTACATGTAAGATTTTTAATACAAAGTTATTGATATCAACTAGAATAAGAGAATCTTCTATCCCTCTACGTGTATTAATCTTCCTAAACTCTCTAACTATTCCCTCCTCAAAGGGAAATAAAGCTTCTCCCTCAAAGTATACATCTACTGCAGTTCCATTTCTATGTGCAGGATAAGGACTATTGAAGAAACTATACCATGTCTTCTCAGGAATCCAGAAATTGATGTTAGATGTTTTTGCAATGTACATTATAAACTCCTTAGATATTTTATAAGTAGTTATCAAATTTGACTATAGGTTGAGTTTGAGATTATACAAAATATATCTTTTTATCTAAACCATTTCATTATAGCATCTACTGTTGCATTTATAACAGGGTATACTATTGGTGAGGATGTTAATAGGGGATGAGTTCCTATCTGAAGGGTGTCAATCTCCATATCAGTCATCTTCTTCTGCACCATAACAGAGAGCATATTAATCCATTCTCCAACAGAATCTCCTCCTCTAATCTGAGCTCCTAATAACACATGGGAGTATTTAGCATAGATCACCTTGATATACACTTTGTTTGAATCCGGTAGTTTACCAGGGTGTTTGTCAACCGTTTCATTTACTCCAACAGTATATTCTATACCCCATCTTCTAGCTTGCTCTTCTGTTAAACCAGTGGCTCCAAAAGCTATATCCCCTATTTTCGTTGAAAAAGTTCCAATAGTTCCATTAAACTCTTTTATAACCTTGATATCAAATAGATTAGAACCAGCTAATCTACCTTGCGCCATTGCTGTAGATGCAAGCATAAGCTTAGACCATTTACCTGTTAGAAAAACCCTCTTAGCAGTACAATCCCCAACAGCAAAAACATCCTTCATAGAAGTTCTAAGATATTCATCAACTATTATACCATACCTTGGATCCACTTCTATACCCATATGTTGAGCAAGTTCTATATTAGGTTTATAACCAACTGCTATTATAACAAGATCTGCAGAGTATCTTCTACCATCCTCTAATATAACCCCCTCGACTTTTTCTCCTCCAATTATCTCTTTTAATGATACACCTACAACTACTTCTGCGCCATTTTGTTTCAAAACATCTATAACACTATCACCAAATTCTTTATCCATAGAGAGGGGCAATAGAGATGGTAGCTTCTCAACTATTAACACTTTTTTTCCTTTCTTCAATAACTCATCAGCTACTTCTACTCCAATAAAACCTCCACCAATTATAACAATATTCTCTGCATCCTCAACTTTTTCTCTTAATTCTCTTAGCAGATCTATATCCTTACCAATAGGATATACACCTTTTTTATCCACACCTGGTATAGGTGGAATGAAAGGTTGAGAACCTAATGCTAAAACCAATTTCTTCCACTCTATCTTCTCTCCATCATTCAATGTTAACTCTCCATCTTTTGCATCTACAACTTCACCAATTATAAGATCAATATCATTATTCTCCAAAAGTTTATCTGGTAGAATATCATCCTCCACCTTCTCAAGAGTATGAAGAGTATAAGGTATACCACATGGTATAAGAGCTGTTTTTTCTTTTCTTATTAAAACTATTTTCTTATCTGGATAGGTGTTCCTTGCTGATAACGCAGTAGTAACACCGCCAGGTCCACCACCAATTATAGCAACATCATATGATCTCATTTTTCTTATTCCTCCTAAATCCAAATGTTATTCTCACCTTAATGGTATATTTAAACTCAGAATCACAGTATATGATTATATGTTATTCGGTTTTATACATTAAAACCATAATATATATGCTAATAAACCTGTCACTATTAGATAAGGTATGGAATATTTATGAAAATCCCTCCAAATTTTTCTATCTTTAGAAAGCCTCATTGCAATAAGATTAGCTAGAGATCCTATGATAAAACCATTTCCAGCTATATTTACTCCATATGCTATTGCAAACCAGTTATCACTAAATTTTGATATAAAAATAGTTGCAGGAACATTACTTATACCCTGGGAGAGTATTATACTACTTAGGAATACATTTCTTGAAATACTAAAATCTATGTTAAATAAATAGTTAGATATCTTTGGTATCGCTGAAATTATATTGAAATCTATGAATATCACTATAAATAATAATATTAAAAACCAATCCATCTGTATAATTGTTCTATTGAAAAATATAAGATAAAAT
>QMTB01000231.1 GCA_003649845.1 Thermoplasmata archaeon
ACCGCAGGATATAAGAAATGATGTAACACAATAGTCATTATCAACACTTAAGGTATTAAAGATCACTAACCCTTTGAAAAACAGTGGAGAATATCATCAAAATATTTTTATATCAACAATTTAATGGAAAATACATAGACCATTGCATTTAATATGTAAGAGAGAGGGTTTGAGGTGAAATACGTGTTTTTGTTTAAAAGAAGTATCCTGAGTACTCTTATAGTTGTCTTGTTGTTGAGTGAAATAGGCTTAAATATTAATGGTGAGCAAATCTATGGAAACATAATCTATGTACCAGATGATTACTCTACTATTCAAGAAGCCATAGATCATGCGAATCCTGGTGATACTATTATTGTTAGAGATGGAATATACATCGAGAATATCAAGATAAACAAAAGTAAAATAACTATTAAATCTGAGAATGGATTTATCTCAACAACTATTCAATCTGCGAATCCAGAGAATTATATACTCAATGTAACTAGAGACTATGTTAGGATAGAAGGATTTACAGTAGAAGGAGCAGCACCTCATCTATACTCTCCAGCAGGGGTTTTTCTGAGTAGAGTTACTCACTGCGAAATCTTGAGTAACAAGATTTGTGATAACCATGATGGTATCCACCTCTACTATAGCTCAGATAATATATTAACCAATAACACAGTAAATGATAATTACTTTGGTCTTCATTTGGTTGATTCACCAGATAATGTTTTATCTAATAATACAGTAAAAAATAATGAAGAAGCAGGTTTTCGTTTAGAGTATTCTTCAAATAACATCTTAATTGGTAATATTGTAGACAACAGCTACTATGGTTTCTATTTGTGTTTCTCCTCTAATGAAACACTGTTCAACTTTAATATAATAAAGAATAATGCCTACGGAATCTGCTCTTACACGTCCAGTAATACTATAACAAACAACCTAATAAGCAATAATTATGAAGGAGTTTACCTCCGCGCATCATCAAATAATGTTTTAAGAAATAACACAGTAAATAATAATGGAGAAGGGATTTATCTATCCTCCTCAAACAATATATTAGCTAATAATACAGTAAGCAATAGCCGATATTATGGAATCATCCTCCGAGGTTTTTCTTCAAATAATATCATAATTGGGAATATAGTAAATAATAGTCTCTTTGGTTTCTCCTTAAAATACTCCCGTAATAACACCCTAGTTAGTAATACAATTAATAATAATAGATTCGGTATCTCTATTGATAGATCCTCAAATAGTATCCTGGCTAAGAATGCGATAAATAATAACACTTATGCTGGTATTATTTTATATGAAACCTCAGGTAACCTTATCTCTGATAACAAAATAAATAATAACAATAACTATGGTATTCGTTTAACTTATTCTCCAAATAATAATCTGACTAGGAACACTATCAGTAACAATGTCTGCGGGCTTTATCTAGGTTTACAATCCTTAAACAACATAATTTATCTAAATAATTTTATTAATACTGAGAATGTTGTATATGAGGATCACTATTTTAATAACTGGAATTCAACCTTCAAAATATCATATAGATATAAGCTTAGGAGGTATACAAACTATCTTGGTAATTACTGGTCTAACTATACAGGTATGGATAACAATAGGGATGGCATAGGTGATACTCCATTTGTTATAAATGATGATAACATAGATTATTACCCCCTGATGAAACCCTATAGAGCATACTCTAAAACAAAATTAAACCCTATTTTCGTTAAATATAGATTAATTAAAACATGTTATACACACCATTTACTGATACTAGTTATGCAAATAACTAAGACCATGCAAAAATACTATCAACCCCTCACCTGGATTTCTGTGATTCATCCTAGTAAAAATTCCTTGCATCTTCGCAATCACTATTCTTTTGGAGTAAAACTTTTAACAGATATACGTATGTATCATTAACTTCTACTTTCTTATGGCACCTTGCAAATAATCCCTACAAGAGGGGTAATGCTAGGTTTTTTCAGTTTCTCAAATACTCGTTTACCTCCTCTCTAGCATCTAACGGTAACTTTTATTGAGGGAAATCCTTGGGATTAAAAGATATTAGCTCTTCCCGCTAAGTCATCGGAGTAACCATGTATCTACCTAGAGAAACAAATTCTTGCTCCCAAGACAAGGAATCCAATGGTTTAATCAAAACATGGAGAAAATTATATATAAACTCCCTATTTTTATAATTCTATCCGATGGATCAAAGGGGTGAGCCAAGAAAAAATACAAAAGATAGAAAGATATGTAAAATTAGTAGCGGCTATTAAAAATTCCTAGGAAAAATACCCTACCCTTACTTAAACCTGTTTTCTCTATAACACCATTCAAGGTATCCCCTTCCTCTAGATTACTTAGAATCCTCAACTCCACTTTACCAAGTATTGTAAAATAAAAAGAAACTTCTTTATATATATGTTTCTCTTTATTTTACATATAGGGTTTCCAGTAAAAACACAACGCTTTACTTTAAAAAGTTAGCATTATATATATTATTTTCCAATTTAAATTCTTCATCAGCCTAGGTGAATTAAGATAGTAAAAAACACTTACTCAGTTTTGCCTCAGATTTCGTAACCCTATAAAACAGTTTTTCCCAAATCTTGTGGTAAAAGATTTCCCAGATCTTAGTGCTACCTTTTCCCAAATCTTGGTGTTCTCATTTCCTATATTCTAGTGGTGACAAATCCCATCATAGATGGTACTATTTCCCAAATATTAGTGGTGTAATATCCTATATCTTAGTGTTACCAAATCCCGTAACTATTCATCAATGATTGAACGTTACAGAACATTTTTATCTAAAACCTGATATGAAAAAACATTAGATTAGATAAAGCCTCTATCTATTGGCATGATAAAAAAA
>QMTB01000232.1 GCA_003649845.1 Thermoplasmata archaeon
GCCGTAAATCCTGTTCCGCTATTTGGAACCCATCAGTAGTTCGGGTCATTATTTCCAATCTGGCACGAGCGGTTTCGCTATTACTTTCACTAAACAAAAAGCAGTATGATTTATCTTTATCCTGGATGGTGGTTTTAGCGGACTGGCATGGTCTGGCAACTCGTCCCCTTAACTGGTGCAATTGTGCCAGACCAAATCTATCCGCTCCTTCTATTACCATAATATTAGCGTTGGGCACATCCATTCCTACTTCGATTAAGCTGGTAGTAACCAGCACTTGGATATCCCCATCACGAAATTGTTGCATAATCCGCTGAATTCTGCTCTTGGGCATCTGGGCGTGCAAAAGCTGGACATTAAATTCGGGAAAGACCTGGTTAGCTAGCTTCTTGTATTCCTCGGTGGCTGCCTTGACATCGTCGTCGAGACCAGTGCTTCCTGATGGATTTATTCGGGGACAAACAAAGTAGGCTTGCTGACCCTTTTTTAATAGCTCACGGATAAATTGATATGCTTTGGGTCGGTCCTGTAAAGCTACCCATCGAGTAATAACGGTGTTTTTACCAGGGGGTGGATTTTTAATAATAGAGACATCTAAATCTCCAAAGACAGTCATAGTCAACGTTCGGGGGATAGGAGTAGCGGTCATAACCAGACAATGCACTGCTGGGACCCCGTGAGGCGTTCGACCTGGGGCTTTTTCCCGAAGACGGGCACGTTGATAAACACCAAATTTATGCTGTTCATCAATCACCACTAAAGTCAGACAGCGGAATTTGACCTCTTCACTTAAAAGTGCCACCGTCCCCACTACAATATCCACTTGACCAGTTCTGATTTTAGATAGGATTTGGTCTCGCTTTTTGCCTGTTACCTGTCCAGTGAATAGAACCCGCGTTACCCTGCTGTTCTTTAAATATTTTTCAATCCGAGCAAAGTGCTGATAAGCCAATACTTCAGTAGGAGCCATAATCGCCACTTGTCCCTTATTAGCTACCGCTAATAAAGCAGCATACAGTGCCACCACCGTTTTACCTGCTCCCACGTCGCCTTGTAGGAGTCGGTTCATAGGGGTGGTTTGTTCCATATCTTTTACAATCTCGCTGATTGCTTGGTTCTGGTCCGCTGTCAGTTCAAATGGAAACCGCTTTCTGATTCGTCGGTCAATCTCACTGGTAAGGATGGTCGGCTTGGCTACTTTATAGCGTCTGTTATGGAATCGACGAATAGCCAGTGCTGTCTGCATTAAAAATAGCTCATCATATTTTAGTCGATAGCGGGCTTTCTCTAACTTTTCTTTATCTGGTGGGAAGTGTATCCATCTGAATGCATCTGCCCTTTTAATTAGATTTAGTTTGGTAAGTTGCTTGTGGTCATAAAATTCAGGGGTTATCGACTCTATATTGTCCAGCACCCCCTTTACTATCCGTTTTATATGAGCAGATGAAAGTTGAGCGGTAGCTGGATAAATAGGTCCACTAAAAAAATCCGCTATCCTTTGCTTGGTGCTTGTCGTCTGGAAAGAGATACTGGGTGAATTTCGGATTTCTTCATTCACAGGACGGGGTTCCCGCTTTGTAGTGTCCCAGGATGGCGTATCCAGTATGAAAAATTTGGGATTGACCATCTGCAACTGGTGCTTATATATGGAGACCTTGCCCAGAGCCGCTATTACTTGTCCAGGAATTAATTTATTGCGTAGGAAGGTTCCGCCGAACCAGATAATCCTGACTACTCCCGTATCATCAGAAACTATGGCTTCAAATATAGAAGGTTTTCGGCCTTTATGATTGCCAATCGGTAATTCAGTATCCGAGTTTCCCTTGTATTGCACGGATTCTATCAGTCCGACAATAGTAGCTTGCTGATGGTTTGTTTTCTGTGTGGGTTTCCTTACCATCCCGATAGGCGTAACTGGAGGCGCAAATACCCAATCTCGTGGAAAATACTCTAATAAATCCGCTACCGTTTTCACCCCTAATTTGGCAAACACTTGAGCCCGTAGCTTTCCTACGCCTTTAACATAGCGAATTGGCGTATCCAATCTATAAACTGCTTTGCTCATCACTTCATTGGCTAAAACTATATTTTCCAATCAGCTTAACGAACCGCACATCGCAGATTACTCTTTCTGCCAGTTTGTCTGCTTTTTTCTGACCCACTACCAGTTGCTGCACCGAACCTGTCCCTACTGGAGCCACTATCAATCCTTCATGGCCCAGTTGTTCTATCAAGGGCTGGGGTATAGCGGGCACAGCTGCAGTAATCATAATCTTATCGAAAAATCCTTTGTCTGGCAATCGGGACTTGGGCCAACCACAACTACCATCACCTATATAAAACTCTACATTAGTGATACCCAGCTTGGCTAAAACCTGCTGGGCTGATTTGCTCAAAGCCACTATCCTTTCTATGGTATAGACCTTGTTAGCCAGACGAGCTAAAATAGCCGCCTGGTAGCCACTACCCGTGCCAATCTCCAAAACCACATCTTCAGCTTTAACAGCAAGCTCCTGGGTCATAAGTGCCACTATATAGGGCTGGGAGATGGTCTGACCTGCTCCGATAGGCAAGGGACAATCTGCATAGGCACTTGTTTTATAAGCAGCGGGAACGAACTGCTCACGGGGAAGGCTGCCCATCACCTCTAATACCCGCTCATCGGTTATATCTCTGCCCCGCAAGTCGGTCTTTATCATCTGGGCTCGGGCTTGCTCAAAATAGTTTTCTTTCATTTACCCCACTTGAATAAATCCGTTGCTCCGCACCTACTTTTGACCACCAAAGCATAAAGCAATCTTATAAACTCCATTGCCAAAGAGAGCTACATAAACGCCTAAGGTCCGATTGTCAAAGTAGGTGCGGGGTAGGAACCCACA
>QMTB01000233.1 GCA_003649845.1 Thermoplasmata archaeon
GCCTTAGAGTTAATCATCCGTAATATAGAATCACTCCTTAAAAATAATAATATCACATATATAGATTGTATAGGTAAACCTTTTGATCATAATCTACATCATGCTGTTACCGCTATCAGTGTAGATGGATATGAGGATAACACCGTAGTTGATGAAATTAAAAAAGGTTATATGATAGGGGAAAAACTCCTGAGGCCCTCTCAGGTAGTTGTTGCAAAAAAGAAGAAAAAATAAAAAAATGTGAGGTGAGGATAAAATGGGAAAAATCATAGGAATTGATCTAGGAACTACCAACTCTGAAGCAGCAGTGATGGAGGGAGGAAAACCGACTATTATTAAAAGTGCGGAGGGACAACCATATTTTCCATCTATTGTAGCATTTACAAAGGATGGGGAGATGCTAGTAGGAGAGGCAGCAAAGAGACAAGCTGTTCTTAATCCAGAGGGAACCATTCATAGAATAAAAAGAAAGATGGGTACAAGAGAAAAAGTCAAAATCTGGGGTAAAGAGTATACACCAGAACAGATAAGTGCTTTTATACTACAGAAGATTAAAAGAGATGCAGAAGAATTTCTAGGTGAAAAAATAACAGAAGCAGTAATTACAGTACCAGCTTATTTCAACGATGATCAAAGACAAGCTACTAAAGATGCAGGCGCTATAGCAGGTTTAAATGTTAGAAGAATCATCAATGAACCAACTGCTGCATCCCTAGCATACGGGTTAGATAAAGAAGGAGATCAAAGGATAGCAGTATATGATTTTGGAGGAGGAACATTTGATATTACTTTAATGGAAGTTGGAGAAGGAGTCTTTGAGGTGTTATCTACAAATGGTGATACGCATCTCGGTGGATCAGATATGGATAAAGCCCTAGTAGACTACCTTGCAGAGGAGTTCAAAAAACAATATAAAGTTGATCTAAGAGAGGATCCTAAAGCATTACAAAGACTTTATGAAGCTGCAGAGAAAGCAAAAATGGAGTTATCATCGACTTTACAAACAGAGATTAATCTACCATATATAACTGTTGTAAATAATGAACCTAAACATCTTGAGATGAAACTTACTAGGGCAAAATTCGAGGAGTTAATAGCACCTATTGTAGATAAAACAGAAGCACCATGTAGACAAGCTCTTGAAGATGCTGGTTTAAAACCATCAGATATAGATCATATTGTATTAGTTGGTGGAACAACTAGGATACCTCTTGTTAAAAAGAAAGTTGAGGAGATATTTGGTAAACCTCCAAAGAGAGATGTAGATCCAATGGAATGTGTTGCTATTGGAGCAGCTATACAGGCAGGGGTACTATCAGGTGAATTAGATAAAGATATTGTATTGTTAGATGTAACTCCTTTAACCCTTAGCGTGGAGACACTTGGAGGAGTAGCTACGCCTATAATACCTAGGAATACTACTATTCCAACTAGGAAAAGTAAGATATTTACAACTGCAGCAGACAATCAGACAAGTGTAGAGATACATGTAGTGCAGGGAGAGAGACCGATGGCTGCTGATAATAAAAGCCTAGGTAGATTTCATTTAGATGGAATACTCCCTGCTCCTCGAGGTGTACCTCAGATAGAGGTAACCTTTGATATAGATGTAGATGGTATACTAAAAGTATCTGCAAAAGATAAAGGTACTGGGAAAGAACAATCTATTAGAATCACTGGCTCTACGAAACTATCGGAAGAGGAAATAGAGAGAATGAAGAGAGAAGCAAAGGAACATGAGGAAGAAGATAGAAAACGAAAGGAGAAAGTAGAGATTCGTAATAATGCAGATTCATTGGTTCATACAGCAAAGAAAACATTAGAGGAAATTAAAGATAAGATATCTGAGGAGAATAAGAAGAAAATCGAGGATGGAATCAAAGAATTACAAGAAGCGCTTACAGGTGATGATATAGATAAGATAAAAGAGAAAACAGAGAAACTACAGAAGATTATACAGGAGGTATCTGTGCAGATATATCAGCAAGCAGCTCAACAAACAGTAACCTCCGATACCAGTGGTGAAGCATGGACTGGGCATCCAACTGATGATAAAAAAACAATAGATGCAGATTATGAAGTAAAGGATAAGAAATCTAAAGATGAAAAATAGGTATATCTAAATTTTTTCTTAATTTTCTTCTATACCTCTTGTATATACAGCTAGTTATACATCAGGACATAATTTATTTGAAATAAAACTAATTCTCTTCAAAAATAGATAGAATATGATATCAAAAACTATAGAATACATACGTACAAGTTTAATATATGGTTTAGCTAGTTCAATGATAGTCTACTGGTTCTGGATAATACTTAACTTATAGTTGAAGGAGGAAATTCTTAGAAAAACTTAATTACCCCTAGCTATAATAGATTAATAAGAAGTAGATGTTTGGGAGGAGAAGAGGAGATGTCTGCTAAAAGAGAAGATGATATAATTGATGAGGAAGTTGAAGTTGCACTTGCTGAGGATGCGATTGATAGAATAGAGGATTATTGGTTTAAAAAATTGAATATATCTCATGATGACTATGTATATGTTAAAAAGGTGGATAATCATCTAGTTGTTGGAAAAGCAGAGATCAAGTTTATTGAATAACGGGAATACTCAAAAGATTTATGAATCAAATATGAATTCTAGGAGTTGAAGAACTACATTGAAATCTAGTTAGATAGAATCAAGCGGACGTGATCTAGGGGTTAGGAAATTAAAACAATTGTACCAAAAACCTTTCGTATTTTTGACGGAATTTTTTAAACTTTTTTCTTTTTTCTTTTTTTATTGCATAAACCTAACTCTTTCTATATCTCTCATGGAGGTGGTTGTTTTTGAATCCACTATCGATTAGTAATCGGGATAAGAGGGATATAC
>QMTB01000234.1 GCA_003649845.1 Thermoplasmata archaeon
AATCTGAATGAAAAGTTCTCTCTATTTATTTTCGTTATCTCGAATTCTATCTCTTTTTCTTTCTTTATATCTCTCAAACGCCCGAATTTCTCTCTGTTTTTTCTTATTATAAAATCTTTTTCCCATATCTCTAAATAATCATCCTCATGTTTATTCAAAATAGCCCTTCCAATGTTTTTCCTAAAAATACTCCTGTCGGAAGGTTTGGGTCTGTTTTCATCAAAATTCATCCTTGATTCATTCAAAAGATAATGCTCTGCAATGCGTTTCTTAAAGTTTCCTCTCTTATGAGTGCCTACCCTAACTATTCTCGGTTTATCTCCACCATGCCCCCAAACTTCACCCTTCTCATAAAAGAAGTATATTCCATTATTCGGCAACTGATCCAAGTTGAAAGGGAACTTAAGCAGCGGCAACCGCTCTAACTGTTCATGCAACCATTTGCATAGATCAGACCTCTCAACGTCATATTCAACAATTTTAGAGGAATTAGAAAACTCATATCCGCACTTGCTACAAAACAGATTTTCTTTGGGTTCCATACTGCCGCATCTCGGGCAAACCTTTACATTTAAAAGACGTATCTGCTCCTCAATTTTTTGCAACTTCTCTTTTGCTTTTTCTTTATAACGGGGAAGTGGCAACCCTATTACGGCTCTTTCAACCCAATTTTTCGCCTTCTCAAGCTGCCCCATCCTTTCATATAACTCTCCAAGATTATAGGCTATCCAAGGATCACCTCGAGTTTCTTCATAGCCATGCAGAAGTATTTCTTCTGCCTCCTCAAATCTACCGTTATCCCGTGCCTTACCCGCCGGTTTAACATAACGTTCATTAAAGAAATTCCAAATATGCACAAGCAAATCTTCTGAGAGAGCATCCAGGCTCTTCTTCTCTCGCGTGTTTAAGGGTCTCATATGTGCAATTTTATTTCTGATAGGTACCAATTTCATTAAAGTAACCTTAAAATCATCTTTATTTCTGAAGATTTGTTTAAAAACCTCTCTCCAATTATCGTCTCTTGTAACGATCTCTATATAATGTGCGAAATCGACATACCAGATCGGATGCAAATTCACTATAGGAAATAATCGTTTCTCCTCTTCTTTTTTCCTATCCTCCGCCTTCTTCCTAATTTCCCATGGAACCCTCTGCTTCCACCATTTGGATGTAATTTTAGACAATCGGTCCCCTATAAATTGCCTTAATGTCTTTTCAAGAAAATAAAGTCGAATGTACTCCTCAGAAGGAATCTCCTCAGGCCACTCGTACTTGGACATTTACTATCCTTCTTCACACAATTTCATTAATGTGCGAAAATAACACGATTTTACCTTTAACCTTAACCTCTTTCAACAACCTTTTATATAACGGGTGAAAACGTCCCGGATTATGATAAAAATATATCTCATCGTAGCTCCCAAGTTTCTTCTCAAAGTTCTGAACAAGTTTTTTAAACTCCTCCTCCGAAACTGTGTTTGGATCTTTATCATACCACTCATGTTTTTCAAAGGGAAACCATACACCATACTTATCTGAAAAAATAGCCCACTGAACATTCATTTCTTTACATTTCTTAATAAAGCGTTGTAATGGAGTGGCCTTGTATAAAAGGTCGGGCGTCACCTTTCTACCAGTTCCCCTAAGCGAGTCGTCCTTCTTCGCAGAACAATGGGTAATGTAGATTCTCATCCAAACTCCCCGAGTGAAAAAGTACAAAAGCCCCCTGCAAATAAATTTTTCTCTAAACTTTCTTCCAGAAGAGATACGCCTTGGTTTGTGCGAGAACTGCGAGGCGTTTCAGGATCTTGGCAAGGTCTTTGATGGTCGCTTTGTCCAACCTTTTCTTGAACTCGCGTTTCTTCGGGTAGATTCTCGAGGTGCCCATGAGTCTTTTGTAGTGGCCTGACTTGATGTTGAGCAGGACCTCCTTAACTTTCTCGATCTCCGTTTTGCTTAATGCCTTCAGGTGGTTTAGGTTCATCCTTTCGCTTGCGAGCAAGTAAGGCTTGAACCCTAACTTTTCAAGGTTCTTAACGGCTTCAGTTATCGTCTTGTCAGGCTGCCTCTCCACAATCTTTCTCATTCCCGCTCGTTCGAAGAACGGGTTGTAACGTGCCATAACGGCCATAACCTCAACATATGGGCGCCCCACAAGAGGAAGGGTCTCCTTCACAAGTTTTACGCCGAGGCCTATGCTCCGATATTTCGGGTGGATCACAACACGACTTATCTGGGCCAAGATCCGATTTGCTTCCCGGATTGGGATGTGGCGGCCGAAGGCCCTTTTGCGGCCGTAAACGTTTGGGGGAGGATAAGTGTAGACGATAACTCCGGCGAGGTCTCTTCCACGCATGAGTCTGAAGGTTTTAAGGTGGCCGGGTATGTTACGTCTCGTGTCGCGGTAATGGAACTCGGCAAGCCGCTTATAGTCTGTCAGGGTTCCCTCTTCTATATGCATCTCCTTAAGGAGGCTGCATTCTCCGGCTGGCCTGTTCGGGTAGTAGCGGACCTCAACCTCTTTACCGAACCGTTTATGGATGTGAACCGAGGGAGCCAAGTCCATGAATAGGTCTGTGTGGGTTGTTGCCGCTATTACGGCTCGGCCCATTCTGCGGGCCTGCTTCTGCAAGTTGAACGCCACGATCTTCGCCGTGTCCCTGTCAAGCGTCGCAGCGAACTCGTCCATGATCCACCACTGAGCCCCGCTCTCCATTAGCTTGGCTATGCGGTAACGGTATTTCTGGCCGTCGCTCAGCTCTCTATAACGCCTTATGAAGAGGTATGCGTCGTTCAGGCCTACTCGGCTGAGTAATGCGAGGGCCTCCTCGAATGTGGAGCCGACGGTCTCGATTATGGGCTTGTCAGGG
>QMTB01000235.1 GCA_003649845.1 Thermoplasmata archaeon
ATGTTGGTGTGTGATTACCTGGGAAGCTTGCCCCGGTGACCCTCCTTGCTCCTAGCCGGTTTGTCCACCCCCACCTCTCAACACATTTGTGAAACAGTACACTCTAGTAGCAGTGAACATCATCGGGTAGCAGTGGACATCATCGGGCTTGGCCTACTGGTGTGGAATGCCTGCCTGGTCAATAGAGAGGAGCGTGAGATCGCAAAAGCTGCTGAGGGTTTACTATCTACTCCCGAAAGGCATGACCTAGAGGGGCGAGTTGCTGAGTTGGAGAGGCGCGTTACTAATATGGATGAGGAAATCTCTAGTCTTGCAAGGAGAATGGCTGTCTTGGAAAAGCCAAAGGATAGCAAATTCCAAGGATGTGCAAGCTAATATGGTCTACGATTGTATTTCATAGTAGCATGGTTTGAGGTGGTGTTAAAGTTAGGCACTTTCTATACTGCATCTCGGCCCCGTGAGGGATCCGGTGTACGGGGAGGTGCCCTGGGAATCGACCAGTTGCTACGGACAAGGCCGAGAAAGGAATCAGTATAATATAAGGGGTGAGAATATGGCTATAAGACCAGAGGCAGATCGGGCTCACTTCTTGAGGTATAACAACGAAAGGGAAGTCGCTAGTAAATTGGATGAGGCGTTTGATGTAACGTTTGGTAGCACCCTTGGTGAGTTGTCGTTTTGGTTCGCAGCTCCTAAGAGAAACGTAAGGGAGAGATTCGGCTTTAATAAAGAGGTATTAGTAATCTATTCACCACATACTAGGACTGACGCACGCATTTTTAATGCCATCCATGAGGTCATGGCAAAAGAAGAATTCCGGTATCGGTTGGAGGTAGGCCTAGCGATTCTAGTGCATAATGGTGATGATGAAGAAACAAGGCGCCTTCTTCAAAGCCAAGCTGAGTGGGTAATCATACCGTTCAAGGAGAGTGAGCTGAAGGATCTTTGTGGAAGTCTATTCGTCCGAGCTCGAATCGCTGACGTTTTAGGATCTATAGATCTATTTGGCATGACTTCTCCCATCACGACCGATCGGTATTTTTTTGGCAGAAATGAATTGGTACAGCAACTACTTGTTCGTACAATAAGGCAAGGAGAGAACTCAGGCCTTTTTGGCCTTCGTAAGACTGGAAAAACCTCGGTGTTGTACGCTCTAGAAAGGCGCATTCAAGCACACTCACAAACATGGGAAGGTGGAAGGATATTGGTCCAATTGTTCGATTGTTCAAACCCGGGAATTCATAGTTGTCGCTGGTGGCAATTGTTGGAGGAAATAATCATACGTCTGCAACATGCCCTCGATGTGGAGAGAGCTTCGTCATCCGATATAGGAGCTTATAAGTTCAAAATGGCTGAGGCTCCTCGCCAATTTACCAACCAAGTGAAGCTTTTTCTCACCAAGCGAGGTGTAAGCCGGATTATTCTGCTTTTTGATGAGATTGAATATATTACTCCTGGAATAGAAGGGATATTAGCTCGGCATTGGGATCAAGACTTCGTGCCCTTCTGGCAGACCATTCGAGCCACCCACCAAGAGGCGAATGGACGGCTTACGTTTGTCATTGCAGGGGTTAACCCACGCTGCTTGACCGAAGCGCGTTTCAATGAACAGCCGAATCCGCTCTTTCAAATTCAGCCATATTATTTAGAACCGTTTACAGTCGATAGTGTGCGGGAGATGGTTAGGACGATTGGAAGGTGGGCAGGGTTGAAACCGAAGGAGGACGTTTACCCGTACTTGAAAGAGAGATATGGAGGTCATCCATTTTTAATACGCATCGCCTGTAGTGAGGTCTGGAAGCACAAAAATAAGAAAAATCCGGAACACTTGGAGCTAGTAACAGTACACGATTTTGAAAAGTTGGCACCACAGATACAGGAAAGACTAGCTCAGCCTATTAAAGATATTCTTCTCTCTCTAGTATGGTGGTATCCAGAAGAATACGAGCTTCTACAGATCTTGGTGGAGGGGGACGAAACCTTTGTAAAAGAATACTTAGAAGCTGAACAGAAATCTCTCTTACAGCTTGCTCGCTATGGGCTGTTCAGAGAAGGAACGCATGAACTCGCAATTTCAGATCTAAAAGAATTCTTGAAACAATACGGAGAAACATATAAGAAAGAAGTCAGCCCCTTTACTAGAGGGGATATGCCTCCGGAGCTATTACCTGAAATTCCTGATTTACAGACTTTGAGCCAGCTCTTTGCGAAGAGGTGTGAGGTGGAGCTTAAATTAAGGAGTATAATTTATCTCTATTTAGGGATGGCGCATGGTTGGAATGAACGTGGGATGGTCAATGCTATTATAAAGGGGCTACGGAGAGCGCCTTCCCGACGAGGACCAGACCCTAAGGAACTTTTCGTTGGCCGGCCCATAAAGGATGTTCTCCATGAGCTTTACACTCTAGAATTAAAATTTATTATTTTGGAGAACTGGGATTTGTTCAAGCCCGTTTTTGAACATAAGGCCCGATTTGAAATGAACATGGATACAATCAACAAGGCGCGACGTGTAGACGCTCATACCAAGCCTGTAAGTGGGTCAGAAGTGGAGGAGTTTATGAATAGTTATACATGGTTATTTTCCAAGCTGAAAAAGATTCCTGAGGAGTACATAGGCAAGTTGTAGTGTTGCCTTGCGCTGATTTTTCCAGCGGTTCGCGGTCAGCCAGGCACTCCCGCTGCGCCCCAGGGACGTTCTTGGTAGTGACCCGCGGAGTGTGTCCGGGCTAGAGGCATGGTAGCCTTCCCACAAAAACAGGAACAGAAAGGAGGGGAAGGCCACCATGCGGGACAAGACCCGCGACCAGATCCTAGAACCCATCTTTGACAC
>QMTB01000236.1 GCA_003649845.1 Thermoplasmata archaeon
ACTACAGAGAAAACCATATCCACGATTAATAAGAAGGGTTGCTTTGACGGGCTCTGCAGCGGCGGGAGATTGTGCAATAAGACTTAAACTTGATGGGAAAGACATATCAGGAATTATCAGAAATAGCAGAACAGGATTAATACCCTTACAGAACCAGGACTTTAGAATACTTAATAAAGTAGTTCCTCCAAATGTCGCAATACAAGCGATAATAGAAACAGCAAGCTCAACTAATCCGATGGCTCTACATATCGAAATATTCCCTGAGTAGCTATGTTCAAAATAAGAAAAGATTTATACGAAAAACTTAGAAAGCGCTTTGATTTGCAACAAATCCAAGCTATTTACAAATTTTTCTTAAGTCCTGTAGTAATTCCAACAACAAACATTGACGATATACTACGTGAAAGTGATATTGAGATATATACGGTGACAAGACTTGCTGCTGATGGAAGTGGATGGGAAGAAATATTTCAAGCCGAAGATGTAGCAAAATACTATGTTCATGCTGTAACAGTTTCGCGAGATTCAGGAGATGGGCAAGTTAGTGCATTAAGAATCAGAAAAGAAAGCACTTACGAAGTAAGAGTATTTAATCAAACTGCCGCAAGTAGTCTTTATACCGACGACACATTTATATCTAAACCTTTAATAATCCCACCGAAATGGCGCTTTGAACTTTATTTTGCATCGATTTCAAGTGATACGCAATGCAGAGTAAAAATTTATTATGAAAAAGAGTTTGTATTTAAATGAGTGAATTTGAAGCTATAGTAATAGAAAAATTAACAGAGATTGAACAGCGAATAACAAAAATAGAAACTAAAATGTCTTTGATTTCAAAAATAATCTATGGAATAGCAAGCATAGTATTGGCAAAATTAGGCATTGATATCAGCAATTTACAATAATTTTTTCTTTATTTTTTTGTTTGGGGAGTTAGGACAAAAAAGAAAAAATAGGTAAAAAAAGTTATATTTCTTTTTCTTCCAGAAATTGCCACTTTGCATATCTATCTCTGAATTTCCAGAAATGTTTTATTATTGTAAATGGTTCAGTTGGATAAATCTCTTTTTTGAATTGAAAACATGGACAAACGTAGTAAAACACTTTTACATTGCCAAACGTTGCATATCTTGTTAATTTAACGTCTTCACATCCGCATTTGAAAATATCGCATTTTTTTGCATATTTACAACAGTATAAAGTCATTTGTTAGCCCCCTTTTCTTGTTCTTTCAGTTCCAACATCTTAGCTATCCCTAAGTTTATTAGCCACTCCACAAATGCTGAGTAGCTCATCTGTTTCTCATATTTCAGATAGTATTTATCTATCTTTCCTATTGTCTTCATATCAACACTTATTGATATGCTTATTCTCCTTACCATATACACCACCTATATATTATTATTAATATTAATAAATATAAATTTTTCTATTACCCAAAAATTTTAATATTTGTTGTTAATATAATTGACAACATGAACCTAAAAAATGCACTTTTAAAAGAAATAGCTAAAGTTTTTGTCAAAGAAGAAGCCCTTAAACGGCTTAGCTTTTTAGAAAAAAAAGTAAATTTACTGGAGAAACAGATAGCACAAATAAGCATGGACTATCTACAAACAATAGAAAACTTAAACGACCTCTACACTAAGCTAATTAAACGACAAAAGATTAGTATAGCAAGAACTACAAATAAAGATCCGTGCAGTAGTTGTCCTTATAGGCAATACTGCACATCAGAGATGAAGGAGGTATGTCCTTATGCCAGAGGTAGAATGGCATGAAGAAACAGGTTCTTACTGGGTGGACGGAGTAGATACTGGAAAAGTAACAGCAGCTTCAGCACTTGCTTCAGTAGGCTATAGCGGAGATGTAGAATATACTTCAAAAAGCCCTTTCTATTCTGCTCCGAAACATAGAAAGGTAACAATAACGCCGAGTGGAGAAGTAGTAAAGCCAAAAAAGCCAGACCCTACTCAGATAAGCGATATCGTAAGAATACCAGAACTTACACCAACCCACCCAGAACTTGCTTTACAATTTGGAGGTTTAGGTATGGATGTAGGAGTTTATGAAGCTAAAAATTTGTATGAAGTAGCCAAGCAGACAGGACTATGGGAACATATAGAACCCTTCATTTTCCCGTGGGAATACGAATACAAATGGCGAGCTATACCCCCGGGCGGAGAACCGTGGGCAGTTCCAGAGATACCACAAATACAGATAGTTAAAAGATGGCATACAGGAACAGCAGAATTTGCTATTTTAAGTGATGGAAGATGGGCAGTATTGAAGAAGGATGGAACATGGAAGATTTTTAGAAAAAAGAACCCTTATATAATCCCAAGCCAACATTTATCTTACAAGGGAGCAACAAGACTTAGAAGAGCAGCAAACAAGTATTTAAAGTTTGCAAAGAAAATAGCTCCAATACTTGGATATAAAGTAACAAGAAGTAGAAGGACAAGGAGGAAGTAGAATGACTAATTGCGCAAAATGTGACAGCTCAAATACGGTAGAAGAATGCGTAGACAATAAGGTATATGTGGTATGCAAAGATTGCGGGTATAAATTTTTTGCAAGATATGAAGAATGTGAGGTGAATGAGTAATGGGATTAATAAGTTTAGAGGAAAGCTCAGCAGGAACTTCGGCAGGATCTGACTTGATGTTGAATAGTGGAGAGATGGGTATCAGACTACAGAGAAAACCATATCCACGATTAATAAGAAGGGTTGCTTTGACGGGCTCTGCAGCGGCGGGAGATTGTGCAATAAGACTTAAACTTGATGGGAAAGACATATCAGGAATTATCAGAAA
>QMTB01000237.1 GCA_003649845.1 Thermoplasmata archaeon
CAATGGTTGTCTAGATGAAATCCGTTTATTCAAACATATTATCACACGAGATATCATAGATACCATCTGGTTTTCACCTTATGCTAAACTAGGTAGTATACATGATATCCTAGTTCAACATATGCCATCTTTCGCTTCTTTTAATTTCAGTGTGAAAAAACCTCTCACATTAGATAAAGATGATGTAGATTATGATTCTATTACTACTGAAGATACAATTGAATTCACAGGATACCCATCTGATTTCATATTTGAATGGGATTTCGGGGATGGAAATACTGCCATAGGTAGAAAAGTATCACATCAATATCTATCCCCTGGTTTTTATACCATCATCTGTTATGCTACAGATCCAAAAACAAATACCACGACACCTACAACAAAAACATTATATGTTAAAGACACAACAACCCCAGACTTCAATGGTCTAGAATCTGCTATACCTGATAACCACAGTGTACATCTAAAATGGTCTCCCGCTATAGACACTAACCCTCTAATTCAATATTATATATACATGAGAAAAGAAAATGAATCATATAATTATTCTCAACCCTATCTTATAACACAGAATACCAAATGTACTATTACAAACCTCGATATAGATACAACATACTATTTCATAGTTCGCGCAAGAGATAGTAATGGTAATATGGATAATAACGCTATAGAACTTTCAGCAACACCCTTCGACTATGCTCCACCAGAATTTAAAGGTTTAAGATCTGTGGCTCCTATATCTAATATCCCAGGAGCAGTCTTCCTAGAATGGAATCCTGCAGCAGACCCCTCTACACCTATCATATATAACATATATGTCTCAACTATTCCCAAGGGAGAAGATTTCAACAATCCATATATCTCCACAGATCAAACATGGGTTATTATCGATGATTTAGATCTTGAAAACCAGAGTTATTATTTTGTTGTACGTGCTGAAGACAACCTAGGAAACGAAGATGACAATACTATAGAGCTAAGAATAGGTATAATACCATCAGAAGATCGCACTCCACCAATAATAAAAAATGTAACAGCGCAACCTAATCCACAGATAAATGAGAGAAGAGTGAATATCACTTGTGATATAATTGATAATATAGCTGTAAATCAGGTGAAATTAAATATTACCAATCCAGATGGAATCACCATGAATATTACCATGCTCAATGGAGGTAACAGCCATTACTACTACAATACTATCTATAATACTGTAGGAGTTTATCAGTATTATATCTGGGTGAATGATGTCAATGGTAACAGTAATATATCGTCGGTCTATTACTTTGAGGTACTTGAAGGGTATCCGCCTATAACAATAAAAACTATTGGTCAACCTAAATATGGTTCAGATGATGAGTGGGTGACTTCGTATACAGAGTTTAATTTAACAGCTATGGATAATCTATCTGGTGTAAACAAAACATTCTATAGAATATGGTATAACCATTCTTGGACACCATGGATAGAATACAACGGTAACTTTACACTTACAGGTGAAGATAAACATTATTTAGAATACTATTCAGTAGACAATGCTGGTAATATCGAAGAAGTGCATAATCATACTCATTTTGTTGATGATACACCGCCTCTAATCAATAAAATTATTAATGATCCAAACTGCGAGATTATCTCTGAAGATGAGTATTGTGTTACTACAGATACTCCTATAGATATATTAATAGAGGAACAAGGATGTTGTGGTATACTAGTAAATGCCTCCTATCGTATCAACGATGGAACATGGATACCTATACAAATTAATGAGGATGGTAGTGCTTCTACTTCTATAACCTTCGATGAAGAATGTAGCCATACATTAGAAATATATGCTGAAGACTGCCTAGGAAACAGCAACAGCAAAACAATGCTATTCCACGTAGACGACAGCGAACCATTAATAGATATAGATATAGGTTTACCTCAATGTGAGGTTATACCTGATGAAGAGTATTGTGTCAACTTTAGTACTCCTATAGATCTATCGGTTGAGGAACAAGGTTGCTGCGATATACTAGTAAATGCATCATATAGAATAACAAATGATGATACTGGTGTTTCAACAGGTTGGATTCCAATGGATATACAAGGTGATAAAGCATTTTTAGAATATTACTTTGATGAAGAGTGTAATCATACTATTGAACTTTATGCCGAAGACTGCCTCGGAAACAGTAATAATAAGATAATATTATTCTATATAGATGATTCTCCACCTATAACGTTACTGGAGGAAGGTGAACCATTTTATATCAATGATAGTATTATCTGGGTTACATCTGATACCTTTTTGTATTTTAATGCTAGTGATTATCCGGTTTGTGGTTGTGGTGTGAATAGTAGTTGGTATAAGGTTGATAATGGTAGTTGGAATCTCTATCAAGGTAGAATAGTTATATTAGAAGAGGGAAAACATATACTTTATTATTATAGTATGGATAATCTAGGTAACAAGGAGATTATTAGGAATCAAACGATGTATGTTGATAATACACCACCAATAACACTTGTTAATATTACATATGATAGATATGGGAATATTAGATATGTTACTCTTACTGCTGATGATGGTAGTGTGGATCATTGTATGGTTTATTGGGCTACTAGGGATCCATTTGGTCATCTAATCTGGTATTCACAACCAGATTCTGTTACATTTAAAGGTGATGCAGCGAAAGAAGTGGTAGAATTTTATTCTGTTGATGCTTTGGGTAATCAAGAGTCTGTTAGGAGAGCTGATTGGGCCACTCCTATTCATTGAAATCTCTATTTCCACTCTTCTTTTCTTTAATACATAGATTCTTTATAGG
>QMTB01000238.1 GCA_003649845.1 Thermoplasmata archaeon
CAAAGATAAGTTAAACGCGGAGATTATCAAAGAAAAGAGCGTTTAAGTAATCTCGAACGTGATCGTTTAGTAGACATGCTAGCAGAAAAAGGGCCAATGAAAAAGCTTTTCAAGAGGCGTTTAGGATGTTTAATGAGATTATAGCTGGATTAGCAATAGAAGCTTTGGATCACCCCGATACGGTCTTGTTTAAGGCAGATTTTCACAAACACCCAGATTTTGGAGGTGATAAGTTAGGAACGCAGTGGAACCTTGAGTACACCACAAATGAGGGGTACCGTGCACTGATAACTTGGCAGGAGGACGGTCAGATCGTAAATGCCTTTGACATAAAGCAAGAAGGAACCAAAGTAGGTAATAAGAGTGATGAATCACCAATAAGAGTACCTTCGCCAAAACACACGTTTAGAAACAGGGAGTTTGTCTTGGGTAACGACGAAAAATGGCTCTCATTGCATCGGAGAGTGGGTCCTGATGCCGAGGTCAAGTACTAAGAGTCCCGATAAGACTCCCAAAAAAGTTATTTGTTCAATATGCGGTAAAGAAGCGAAGATCATACCGTGTTATGTGCGTAATAGTCCTGTTGGAAGTCTCAGACTCATATTAGAGATAAATGCCCATACCGCGATGGAAAAGGGTATGTAATATATTGCGAGTGGTATGAACGAAACAAGCGGTTATCTGCTGAAGCAGCTTTGAAGGAAGGGCATAAATCATTGAAAAAATTCCTTCTTGTCTTATTACGATGATAAGTTCTAGCTTTGCTTTTCTTAATGAAATAGCAGTGAGCAAATGAGCTCAAAAAGCTTGAAAGGACAAAGGCTAAGTTGCCTCTTTAACCAACAGGCATATTAGTGTAAAAGCTACAGCACTTCCCATTAGGTTTGCAAGAATAGGAGCCCTAAAACCAAAAGCATCGAAAAGTAAACCACCAATATAGGGAGCCGGAAAGGCAAATATGCCCCTAAACGCCTGTAATTTGCCCATGGCCTCACCTCTTTTTTTCATCGGGACACTATCTGCAAGTAGAGCAGCTATAGCTGGAACCCAAGCTGAGATCATCAATCCATAAGGAATCTGAAGTATAGCAAACGACATGAAGCTTTTTGAGAATAGCCAACCAGTTAAAGCAATCATCCCTGTGGATTCAGAAATGAGAAGAAACAGCTTACGTCCGTATCTATCTATAAGTTTTCCCATTGGAACCTGTGATATTCCCCAACCTAGAGAAAGAATTGTGGATAACAAGCCGAGCTGATATTTTGTGAAATTGTAGGCTTTAACCAACATGCCATAAAGTATGTAAGAGCCGAGCCCCCATGCGAATGCGTCGACAATTAAAGCAAGATAAAACCCTCGTAGGTGAGGCTCTGGTTTAAACATACTCTGTATCTCTGTTAATAGAGATTTTCTCTTTTTAAGGCCCTTATGTTCTTCTTTAAGAGTTTCTTTAATGAAAAAAGCCGTTAGTATGATTCCAATGAAATCCACAAGGATACATCCAGCAAATATGAGGTTGAAACCAAACATCATTTCCAAGAGTCCACCTATAGGTGCGACAACTGCAGACACGATCGTTGATGATGCCATTATCACACTGTATGCCGTTCCTCTTTCCTCTCTATTTACAGACTCCGCTACCAACGATGCTGTGGCTGGATTGTGCTGCTGAAAGCTTGCTGAGAGCCCCATGAAAATGGCGTACAAGGTGAGTAATGGCCAAGCCTTTGCAAATACACAAATAACTATGGCTGTAGCCCTGAGCGCATACAACAAGACAATAAAGGGCTTCCTACCAGCTATGTCTGACAGTTTTCCCCAAATAAGAGAAGAAATTGATGAAAGCAAAGTTATAATGGCCCGTAAGCCACCCAATATCGACATAGATGCCCCTAGACTTAATACAAATGGTTGCCATATTGGAAAGAGCATTCCATAGCCGATAGAACCTATAATTGATTGAAAAAGAAGAATCTTGATGTTACCCTTTAGCGCAAGTTTATGTTGGAGTTTGGTTGATATAGTTTTGTAAATCATTTGAACACCCATTTATTCAGGTTTTAGGCAAAAAGAATACTAATAAAGGCAAAAGATGGGCTCAGATTCCACGGATTTACATGGCACCGCCAAATAAGGCATGCATGAGCTTAGAACACCTCTCTACTCAAATGTAAGCGGATAATGCGACCCAGCTGATCTTTTAATTATTTTCACCCAATATAAGGGAGTTTACAATGATAAAAAAATCGTTCAAAATAACCGACAACTACGGTTTAAAATTTAGAGAGTTGGTGGAAAATTGCATTTCTTATAATAGAAGAAAATTTTGGTACTATAAGGAAATTCCTACGAAGATCTCTAATCAAACAGGGCTTCGTTGAAAAATAACAGAGAAACTATGGATTAGGTGGAAAATATCTTACTTTCCATATCATTTCGATACCATACGGACCATACACCTTTATTGTATGTTCTCCGAAGTGAGTCACTACCGACGTATCGACCACTATAGTCATCGAATCTCCTATTTCAAGTACATCATTATCTATGTCCTCTACTCTTAAAACGGGTATGAAAACTCCATCTACAGAGACTTGCCAGTTTTTGGACGAAGAAACGCCTTTAATTGAACTTGGACCAAAATTTCGGATCATTATCTTAGTCTCCTTTTGACCAAGAAGGGGCTCATTGACTATGCCAAGTGATGTGGGAGATCGCTCAAATGTTGATTTTGTCCTATCCCAAGCCCCAATTCCCCAGTTAAAGGTTGCCATTGCAAGCATTACACACACTATAATAG
>QMTB01000239.1 GCA_003649845.1 Thermoplasmata archaeon
AGTACTTGATGGAGAGGGAGAAATGGGATTTCTTCCAGCTCCACGTGATGGAGACCGATCGGATAAATCACTTCTTCTGGGAGGATTATGAGAGAGGCGATCCGGACTTCGCGCCGAAGTTCATGGATCTCTACCGGAAGATAGACGATTACCTGGGAGAGATATGGGATGGATTCGGCAAAAAGGAAAATTGTGAGGTATTGGTGCTTTCCGATCACGGATTTTGCACGCTTAAAAAGGAGGTCTACCTGAACCTTTGGCTGGAGAGGGAGGGTTATCTGAGCTTCAGATCCGAGGAGTCGAAATCGCTTGAGAATATCGCCCCCGAAAGCAAGGCATATAGCCTCATTCCCGGACGGATATTCATAAACCTGAAGGGCAGGGAGGAGATGGGAAGCGTCGAGAGGGAGGATTACGAGCCGTTGCGCGATGAGATCGCAAAAAAGTTGATCGAGGAGCTCAAAGATCCAGAGGACGGAACGCCGATCGTGGAGAGAGTCTACAGACGAGAGGAGATCTACGATGGACCGTATCTGGAGGAGGCTGCAGATCTGATAGCAGTTCCGAAAACGGGTTATGATCTGAAGGGGAAGGTATCGGTCCAGGAGCTGACCGGAAGGGGAAAGATCGTCGGCATGCATACATATGACGACGCGTTTCTCTTCGTCAAGGGAGAAGTCAAACTGGAAGAAAATGAGAGGTGGATCGGAGGGGTAAATAGATTGGCATTGGCATTGGCACGTTAAATGCTGGATGTTTTATGTGGCCACATATGACCGATAATATCCCACAAGATGACCGACAGTGACCGATAACTGACCACAGTGAGTGGCATATAAATACGCCAAATACCTCAGGAAGATCAGATACGATCCGGAATATGTCGGTCACATGTGGCCACATTTTTCATCTCATAAGCTGCTGACAGATCAGTTCATAGAGTAACAGACAGATAGAGATCATCTCCTAGTGCCTACTTCCATTTCACTTCTTTAACTTTGACCGATGCCGGTATGGAGAAGTTCAGGATCCTATTGGGAATAGACGGGTTGAAGATGGGCTTTTCAAAGAGTACCTCCTCACGGGTAAGCTTTCCGTTTGACCTCACCTCCGATACGAGCTTTGTGGGCACGGGATATCCGGAGAGATCAACGTAATTCGAAAACCATGATCTGGATATGATATCTCCTTTTGGGCTTCTGGTCTCGGTGTAGATCACCCTTCCCGATTTCATACACAGGACGAGGGATCCGATCTGCTTACGTGCTTTTTTAGGGGGAATCCAATACGTGTACATTTTGTCTCCTTGCCTGTCGTAACGCTCGAGCTTAAATCCCTCACGATCGAGTTGACGTTGAGGATATACCGAGATCGTAATGGCATTTACAAAGGGAAGGAGGAAGGGGGAGCCCGATATAATCCTGAAGGCCTTCCCTCTATCGGGATAATATATCAGCATTTCATTTCCCTTAAGCCTCATAATCTGTTTCAGAGGTTGATTCACCTCGATATGGATCAGGCCATCGGGAAGTTTGTATATCCTTCCAGAGGTGAGATCCGCCCTGTTCATTTCGAAAACTGTCCTATGAAAGTCCACAACAAAACTATCGGTATTTATCATCATGATAAGAAGGGGAATGAAAAGTAATTTCACCATCCGTATCCCACCTTGAAGGTCAGAGCTCCCGTGTCGGGATCGAGGATATAGCTTGCGATGCTGAGCAGAACGTCATACCAGTAATGAAAAGCTATTGAGGGCCCTAGATCTTCTCCGCTTTTCCTGTAGATCAAACCCATATACCCTCCTAGGAGGCTTGTCCAGATAGACGATAAAAATCTTCCTTCGGGTTCATCCGAATTAAGTGCATGGGCGAGGCCGAATATCAGGGACTGACCCAAGATGGCCAGTTTAGGTGAACCAGTGACTCTTTCGATTTCGGTCTGTATCATCCCTCGGAACAGCGCCTCTTCGCCAACGCCGACCCCTGAGAAAAGGACTCAGCACTAGATGGGAAAATAGATGAGAGAGTCAGCATTGGGATGAGGGACAGCATTCAATCTTCACCTGATCGAGGAGAATTCTTCATATGTATGGAAGATTCTACTCCGTGGCTGCTGAAAGTGATGCTATAACTGCCAGTGCTATGTAAGCTACTAATACTCCAGCACGGGTTAAATATCCCGTCCAAGCCCATTTAACTTGGATCTCTTTGACAGCATTCCTATATGCATCGGTGTAGACAGCTACATATTCCGGCGATTTTCCCAGCAATCTCGAGGCAAACGGTGATGGTTGATAGATGTAAGCGATGTGCAATCCCACATATCCTCCTAGACATCCAGCAGCAAACCACAGAGCTGTGTTTGTGTTAGCTTTTGCGTCGGCTTCGGCCGCCGCCTTTGCCTCCTCGATCTCAGCTCTCTGCTGAGCCAGGGCCAATATCGGGTTGAGCATCAAAGCGCAGACAAGTACCAAGGCAATCAGAGAGATCAATTTCATGATATCCTCCACAGGCTTAAGGATGCCTAAATATTATAACACCGGAATCGGCCTGTCAAGAAAATAGAGAGGGAGGGGTGTATGAAAATTTTGTAGGTCACCATTATCTACTCTCCCATCAGGGGGAGTTTAAGTAGGGGCGCAAGGCCTTGCGCCCCTACGCCTCCTTATCCATCACCCTCGTTCACTCTCTCAACCATTTGGGGGCCACTCTCCCCTGTTCCTCCCTCTCGATGGAGGAGGGAAGGTGGAGGTGGGATCAACTCACCTACAGATTTTTCATGCACCC
>QMTB01000240.1 GCA_003649845.1 Thermoplasmata archaeon
AATGGAGGGAGGGAGAAAGGAGAACAGCCCGCACAAATTAAAAAATAGTGGCACTGCTCCCCTTTCAAATCTATCTGAAAAGTAGTATGTAATTTCTCATATATATATGTTTCGCATCTACATGTAAAATTTATGTAAAATTTATGTAAAGTTGATGTTTCTTTTTTTAACAGTAAACTCTTTTAAATATACATCTATTATAGTACAGGTGAATAGGAGAATGGATAGACCGACTAAAATAATTTTCGCTGGTTTAATATCAGGCGCAGTCATTTTTATAGGTCTACAACTCCTCAATCTATTTGAATATGGTATAAAAGCTTTAAACTCCTTCTTCTCCTTTGTAGGTCTGATCATATCTATAATTAGCTTCATCTTCTTCCTCTCGATGAGAACAAAAAGACTAAAATTATAAAAGGGAGAGATTTTATTCTCCCTTTTTATAGTTCATTGTTCCTTATTTTTTGTTTTAGTATTTCAAATTGTTCCCATGTTAATCTGCATATGTTATCTTTTTCTCCTATTAGTACAAAGTCTTCTCTTACATCAACAACGGGACATTTTGGTGGGATACATGTATCATCTGTACATAGGACTACCTTCATTTTTTTCTCCTCCTATATTTAACGATTGATAATAAATAATAGCAAAGAATTTTAAATAACTTTTGGTATAGAAATTCATAATAGAAATCATTTTTGAGTTGAATTAATTCTCTCAGTCAGCCATATACGTGTATTTTCTATACCCTGCTGAAAATCAATTTTTGGATAATAACCTAAAATCCTCTTTGCCTTCTCAATAGAAATAATTTTTCTATTAGATAAAACTTGAACAACAAAAGGTGTCACCATAGGTGGAATACCAGTTATTAGATATAGAAACATTGATAGATAACTTATTAGGAAAGCGGTGTTTCTTGAAATACTATACACAGGATAAGGACATTTTAGTATTTCTGAAAGTAGATATAGATACTCTCGCCATGTCACATCATTTCCACCATCAGTTATATCAAATATCTCACCTAATGCTTTATCATTATCAATCACTAGCAATATAGCATCAATTAGATTATCGATATATGTATGATGAAATATACCTCTGCCTTTATCTACAAGTAAAACTTGTTTTTTTCTTAGCTTTTCAGCGATTCTAATCACCCAAGGAGATCCACCTGGACCATACACATTTCCAGGTCTAATTATAACGACTGGGAAACCATTTGAACGGTATCTCTCAACTAAAAATCTTTCAGCTAACTGCTTTGTCTCACTATAATAATCAAGAAGTAATGGTTTACCATATGGTATATGTCCTAGATGTATGAAACGTTTTATGCCATAACGTTCACATACTTCAACAAGATTCTTAGTTCCTCTAACATTTATATCATAAAAATCTTTTTTCCTACCGAAATCTCTAACAAAAGCGGCACAATGAAAAACTATATCATATTTATTCCAAATTGAATCCAAGGAATTTAAAATAGTTATATCTCCTTTAACATATCTTATATTATAATTCTTTGAATCAATATTAGGATAATTATGATGATTAGGATAATTATGATGAACCAAACCAGTTACATCATACCCCTCTTTGTATAACCTATAAACCAGTTTAGAGCCAATGAAACCATTGGCACCAGTAACCAAACATTTCATATACTATTTATGGAAACTCATATCTTTTTCTTAAAAATTGCTGTGATATGATTGTTACACTCAGAGTTGTAATAAATATAAATAGAGCATATTCACTTGATATAATGCCGAAGAAGAATGAAGATGCAAGGATGATCCTTTCTACTACAAAGAAACTATGCATCTTTAGAAGATTCATTCTCTCCATATTTGTCTTCCATATATGCCAGTAGCCTAGATATATCAAGATTACTCCACTCAAAAATAGAGTTAGATATCTATCTGGAAATAATATAATAGGAGAGAATACAACTGTTATACCTATGCACATCCAAATAGACGTTAAAATAATTGATAGGAAAATAGATTTTTTTATACCATATTTCACAGGGAATGTATGATACCCCCTCTTTTTATCTCCATATACATCCCTAGCAGCACCGATTAGATTACTATTTACGTCATGTATAAAAAATAGTAAACCTATCGCAACTAACGTAGGAGAAAAATCTATATCTCTAGCAGTGAAAACTCCAAATAGGAAAGCTAATACTATTAGTAAACCTCTATTGATATTTCCAATTAAGCCTTTTGCTTTTGAAATCTTTGCATAAGATAATACAAATATAGCTACTATGAAAACCATTATAACTTGTATTAAACCTAGGAAGATAGAGAAGATAAACCCTATTCCAGCAAAGAAGAAAGCTGAAACTATAACGCCTTTGGGGGTTAATCTACCAGATGGAAGTGGACGATGAGACTTTTCAATTTCATCTAATCTTCTATCAATATAATCTGAGGCATATAAACCTGCAATCCAACCTAGAATCGGTATAATAAAAATAAGGATACTTTTATCTAATGGAGGTAGATCATGGAATACTATAGAAGCCCCAACTAAACTCACTAATCCACTCCATATAACAGTATATGGTCTACATGTTTCTATATGGGCAAGAAATTTAACCTTTAAATCTATATTTTCATTGAGAGCCATCAGATACCTCAACAATTGTTAAATCAAAAAGAATTATTCCCCTAAAAAATTTTTTTATAGATATCCAGTAATTTGAATCTCCTCTGATTTAATATTTGATATAATACGTGGTTCATCTCTACTAACTTTATCTG
>QMTB01000241.1 GCA_003649845.1 Thermoplasmata archaeon
ACTCTAATACATATATGTTTTTCTTCTCGCAGATCTCTTTAAGTATCTTAGGCCAAACTGTTACACTTACCTCTCCCAGATGAGCTTTCCTTAGTAGTAGCATATATGTCCTAGATTGTCCTATACCTCCACCGATACTTAAGGGTATTTCATTGTTTATTATCGCTTGATGATATGGATATTTTAGGAAGTCTAATAAACCAGACATCTCTAGTTGTTTCTTCAGTGTTTCAGCATTAACTCTGATACCCATAGATGTAAGTTCATGTCGTCTATTGGTAACAGGATTCCAAACTAGTATATCTCCATTTAGACCATGCATTGGTCTACCATCTTCTGATACTGTTTCTGTAACCCAATCGTCGTAATCTGGTGCTCTTAGTTCATGTGGATAACCATCTTTCAATGGATAACCTACACCTATTACGAATATCGCTGGATGTTCTTTAAGTATTTCTGTTTCCCTAGCTTTTCTAGGTAGATCGGGGTGCTGTTCAAGGATATCCTCTGCATGTATAAACGTTCTCTGGAGATATGCGAAGTTTTGCAGAGTGTAAGTGGAACAAAATTGGGTGAGCAATAGCAAGTCGCATATCCACATGTAAATGTAACTCAAACGGAACGAAGTGAGAGCACAACGTGGTCAGGCCCGTAAGGAGTGAAGAAGTTCGATCTGGCAAGCGTTTTATAAGATTTAAAGGTGAAACCTTATTGAATTATACAAATATATAAACAAAGAAATCGGTGTACAACCTGAATAACTTAAATTATTTTTGAAGAGTTGGAAAGTCATCTCCACCTATAGAATCTCCAGCATAAATTGATCTAAATCCACTATGTTGCCTTATAAAATGAAATAACAATTTACTCTTTGTCGATATTGAGACATCTCTACATTCGTTCGTCTTTAATTGTTGATGATATTCTTCGAATATATCTTTAAATGTACTCAATGGCTGACAACAATATACCAAATTGTATTTCGTCAAAAGATTTTATTTTAACACCTAATATTAAGATTATAAAGAGTAATACTATCTTCACCTAAGTCCAATAAGATGTTCACATGCCTTTTTATCATCAAATTTTTCAAGGTAAAATCATACCAATTAATCCAAATTTGGAAGCTAGATGATATAAATCCTCAAGAGAAAATGGAGTGAACCCTTTTCGTCTAAACTATACTCTGCTTCTTCAATAGCTTCTTCTAATTTTGGTTGGTCTGTTCTCATAGGTATTTAGTCCTCTCTCAATTTCTCAAATTTACCTGTTATTTTGTTCTTACGGCAGTTATCCCAGTTGAAATAGCATCCGTTCATAGCAATATATACACCTGGCGGTAAAATTTGAACAAAAGCAATCGCACTTCCTAAATTAAAAAGACCATCAGAACTACCAAATTTGTAAGGAATCATCGCTCCTGTTAAAATAATGGTTTTTCCTTTGACCTTTCTGGCAAGTACTCGGGCGGTATCTACCATAGTATCTGTACCATGGGTTATGATGATTCTATTTTCTTTCGTTTTTATACAGTTTTCTGCAATAATCTTGCGATCTGCTTCGGTCATATCCAAACTATCGATCATCATTAAAGTTACAACATCAACTTCCATACTGCACCGCCCGAGTGCGAGCAATTCTGGCACGTGCGTATCCTTGAAAAAAAGTTCCCCAGTTATTTCATTATACTCCTTATCGAAAGTCCCGCCTGTTACAAAGATTTTAATAGCCATATTTTTACTTATTACTTTACGATTAAATAAAGGTTACCTCTTTATTCGAGCTAGACTGAATTGAATATAACCCCAGTTTATCCGGTAGATTTGGATATTTATCTGTTTTAAGCTGTGGAAACATATCCTGTATATATGTTTCGGCTCCTTTGAGTACCTTCCAGATTTTATTAACTACTTCTTTTAGATATTGTAGGTTCCTCTGTTCTTCTGTAATCACTTTCTCCCAATCCCATTGATCAACATAGGCGCTGTGATCATGGTCTAAGAAATAGTCTTTTCTTACAGCATGCATATCTGTTATAATCCCTTCTCCAACTCGGCAGTCAAATTGTTTTAAGGCAAAACGTTTCCATTTTGTCGCTGCTTGTACAATCTACGCTCTAATAGGTTTATCTAATCCTAGTCCACATAGGAATTCTACTGGTGTCCTTGATCCATCTCTATCTAGATACTCGTTGACACCACTCTCAGCATCTACTATCAATGGTACAGTTACTCTCATGAGGTTGAGTTCCTTAGAGAGGTTCTCTTCGATATAATCTTTTAAGGCGAATATTGCCTTCTGAGTATCTTTTCTATTTAGAATAGACTCATAATCTTTTGGTAATATCTTGACACTGTCAACTTTTTTTCACCTCCAACAGAGATTATAGATGACACACCATGCTATTGTCCATGTTTTGATACTCTCTAGTGAGCTATTATATGGGAATCTTTTCCAGAATCGTTTTACTCTTAGATTTGAATAGATTATACCATTGTTCTATAGCATTTCTTTCTCCAAAGTGTTTGATGATCATATCTTAACCCTAGTCTCTGTGGAGCCCATTTATACCATGGTCCTCTATCCACTAGAATTAAAGGTTTACCATCACAGTATTTCAAAACCTTCCTCAGGAAATATATTGCATCCAATGAGGTTCTAGTTGTAAAGACATGTACCACTAGAATACTACGGTCATCTACGTCTATAGCATTCCAGATATAAACCCATTGATTTTCTAGTTTAACACTTGTGTTTCATCTACTGCTAT
>QMTB01000242.1 GCA_003649845.1 Thermoplasmata archaeon
CTATAATCCCATTCTATATGCCATTAGTAGGTAGACGAGGCAATCCCTCATAAGTCTACTGAATTTGTTTTCTGCAAATCTTCTTATCGTTTCAGCTGATTGTATATCGTCTTTAAAATAAAAATGTGATATAGCTTTTCTAACTCCAAGGTCATCTGCTGGTATAACATTCATACCCATAGATGCAACCATGACAAGTTCAGCAGTCCATCTACCTATACCTTCGAATGTTGTAAGGGTTTCAACTATCTCCTCTTTACTTTTATCTCTCAGATCTTCTGGATTGAAACCATCTACAACCTCTTTGGAGAATTCTTTGATATAACTAGTTTTCCTCCAACTTAAACCACATTCTCTAAGTTCCTCTGGGCTTAAATCCGCCTAAAGTTTCAGCATAAGGGAATTCATAGAGGTATTCTCCACAAAACTTTATCTTCTCTCCATATCGTTCAACAAGATTAGAGGTTATAGTTTCTGTAACCTTCAATGAAATCTGTTGTTGTATTATCGCTTTTATAATACCTTCAAAAACCGTGGATGACATCAACCCAGCTTTTCCAAATCCATATAGTTTTTCTTTGATACCCATCAATACTATATCTCCTTCTATGAAATTATAGAATTCATCTGCATCTTTTAACCCATGGAATTCAAAAACAAAATGTTCGATCTTCCTCTTCTCCTCGGTTGAAAGTTTTGACGTTGTTATAACTACCTCAGGTTTCTCAATATCTCCTTTTACTTCTACAATAACTGGAATCAATTTTTTATTCAACTTTAATGCTCTCATCCATTTATGATTTTTTATTATACATGGCGTAGGTTTCTCTGGTAGTAGAGAAAATTTAAGTTTTAACTCCCGGTTAAATGGGAAATCTAGAGGTATCATCCATTGGTCTTGTCTATTATATTGGATTTCATCGAATATTTTTATTCACCTAATAGTTAAATTAATTCTTCTTGTTGATCTGCGAATAACTTCTTAGCACTTTGTTTTCTCATCCAGTTTGTATTTTTATTCTCAATTTTGCCTATTTTCTATATCCTTCTACTATAAAATCAAGGTTTATATTGCCTAATGCTATTAGTGGAACTACAGTAGATTCTAACATAGAAACTGCTATCGTTAAGTTCCTCAATTACAGATACGATATAATTTGGATTCTTCCTTGCTGCCTCCTATTAAAACTTCGCTTGTAACTCTATGAATAAGGATTTTTTATCCTCTGTTAGGGATCTCATCTATAATTTCATCTTGTCCTCTTTATTCATCTCTACCAGAGCAGTAATTGTATCCTCTCAGATCTTCCAATCATCGTCGGTCATCGTTAGATACCATTTCCTCTAATTCAGGTAGAACCTCCTTTAAATGTTGAGTTTCTTTTACAATTATATCTCTAACATCCTCTATCATGATTCAGCATTTCTAAGATATCTTAGATAGATGTTTCTCACTCCATTGTTTCCTTCTCTATCTAATATTTTCTTGAATTCCAGGGTGAGTTCTCCTTGAAGTTCTAAGTTATTTTTACCAATCTCAGTTAGAGCAAAAGCAGCACTCCATCTGACAACTGTACCTTTATCATATGTATTTTTTAGGAGTTTTGGAATAGCTTCTCTAGTTTTATCTGGAAATATTTTAGCGATGTTGCCGATTATTCTAGATGCTTCCCATTTAACCCTTGGAGTTTCATCATTTATATGTGCAATAACAAAATCAATACAACTCTCTGCGAATTCTGGTTTTTCCTTGGTAACATATTCTATTGCTTCCATACAGTTTCCCTTTTCAGAAGTAATTCCATTTTCGAAGCATCGAATCATTTCATCTATCAGCTTTCTATCATGCCTCAATGCTTCGGCTAAAAGTTCAACTGTTTCTTTTGGTTTTTTCTTCGATTTCAGTATTTCTTCAATTTCTGACATCTCTATTCCTTCTTTTATCTTGGCTGAAAAGCCTTCGCAGGACAGTTCTCTACATCCATATCTGCATCTACTTCATGTCCAAAGCAGTTACCTTTGGTTTCATCTATTGCTTCATAAAACTTGCAATCTTTACATGTCGGCATATTTTTTCACCTCCTCTTCTATTTTTTAAAAAATTCTTCATCCTCTTGGAGTTTATACATGAGATCATCGATTTTTTCAAGTTTTATCAATGTAAATCCTGTCTCATCTTTTCTTTTGAGGACGAATAACTTATCCCCCTGTTTTATATCTAAATCCTTCCTTAAATCTACTGGAATTGCAATCTGGCCTTTATCACTAACTGTAACAACACCATATACAATCCTTTTCTTTGTACATCTACCTTTCATCGTAGCACCAATTTGAAAGATTATTCTTACTTATCTTACATTAAAGAATTTATAATATAAAGATGTTTCGCTCTTTAGGTACTCCTCGAAATGAATGACACATCTGAGGATTCAAATTTTTATTAAACCTTGCAACCTGTTTCTCCCGAGTTTAAGGGCTATACCAGCTCTCATAGCCCTTGTCTCATCTCCCCTAACAAAGTTATAAATCATCCTCCTTAAATCCAGGAAAGCATCTGCAGATTCCAATGACTTGAAACAACGCATCACCTTGTATCTCTGCTTTATATCCTCATTGTATCTCTCGATTGGATTGTTGTTATGTTTTAACCCATGTTTTCTACATGCTATTGGAATACCATGAGTAAGCTTACATGTTCTGGAAAAGAACTTGTCAAAGGCATTCCTGTAATGCTCTCTTTTATCGCTTACAAAAACTATTCTTTCATC
>QMTB01000243.1 GCA_003649845.1 Thermoplasmata archaeon
AAGTTTAATTGAGAGAAGGGGTATTTCTATTTTTCTATTACTTTTTATAAATCAACTTTTAGATTTAAATACAATTATAAAAGTTGTTTTCCAACTACTCTCTGCATTATAAATATCCTTGACCTTCATTCTAATTTTATATATACCAGAATCACTCCATATATGATCTATCTCTAAGGTTTCTCCAGATTTATAAGGGCCAATCCAGTCGCTATTAGTAGCATCACCCCAGTCTACATATAGAAAAACGTTATCATTATCTGGATCATCTATCTCTATAGTAAAAGTGTTTTTTACTCCAGTTTTAGTTATATGTTTACCATGTAATATTGGTTTAGCTGGGGGAAGATTGTCTCTAACTATGATATGTATGATAGGGCTATACCAATGATCTCTACCTTTTATTTCCTCTATACCATCTGTACCATTTATAGCTTCATAGTATGAGGAATTGGTCCGCTCTTTTATCAATCTTAGATAAGGTTTTATTCCATATATCTCTCGATGAATGACTTGCTTGTATATCTGATCTACCTGTGCAACTGCAACAAAATAGTAGTCACCTGTTTTATCAAAAGTGATATTTTCTTGATATATAACACCATGAGTTTTTCCATCTTCAGCATTATCCCATCCTGTTCCACCTATATATTTATTGGAATATTCATTATGATCTCTAGTCGTATAGGAAGAATGATTAATTGGATCTGGGTTTTCACCCCATTTGAGAAAGGTATGATCTACAACAAGGCTGCCATTAACCTGCCATTTCAAAGATACTGTTGAACCTTTTATAACTACTAAATTTTTTGGAGTAGAAATCCATCTTATATAAGGCTGAGCTAAATCTGTTTGATGTAATACGAATCTTCTAACCTCTATACCATAACCTATAGTAGTATCGTTTCCAAAATATCTCTCCATAGGATTTTTAGGGCCAGATATTTCTGGGCTAATCCATAGTATACCAGCACCAGGATAGTTTCCAAAACTTTCATCCTTAACATAGGGATCCTCAGCTGGATTACTATTTACATCTGCACCATAAGCCCATGGACATATACCACCTCTAACTGAATAATCTATCAACTCATGTATAGTACCTATGTTAGAGGGATTTAAATCTCCACCGAAATCACCTATATAACTACCTAATCTAAGAGAAGAAATATCATAGAAATAAAAATCTGGGGGTACGTTACTATACGATCTATTAGAGAGAGGACTTACACCGTTTACACCAACATGAGTATCAGCCCATGGATAGAGGAGCATTCTAACTCCACCATGGAAATCACACCCCACTCTGATGGTATGGTTATTTATAAATCTAACAAGAGTTTTACCATTAACACTAGCCCATATGCCACCAGTTGGAGAACCTGGACCTTGATAATCTGCTTCTCTATTTAAATCCCATCCATGAGCATCGTATCTTTGTTTATGATCAAAACCATAGGGATTATGAGAAACCTCAATATATATCTCTCTGTTGTTAAGAATCCACTGCAAATAATCTTTGGAATACTCTAAGCAGGGTTCATCTGTTAAAGCTTTACGTAGAATCCAATTAGTAAACCAGTATAAACCTATGGTTCCAGTGGTTTCATCTCCATGTGGACCACCTAAAAATAAAACCTCTGGTTTATGTAAACCTCTAGACTCATTTGTAATTCTAACATAATATAGGTCATATCCACCTGCAACCTTCCCAGTATGATATAATTCATTAGCCTTGAAAACCTCTAGATAATCTGGAAAAATTTTCTCTAATTCTTTATACCAGCTTACTAATTCCTTATACGAATGAGGTTTTATATACCATTCTGGTTGTAGAATAAAAGTTGTTGCATCAGCTGTTAATGGATTAGTTAGAAAAGGCGTAGTAACTAACAACAATATGATAACAACGATGATAGGTTTCATAGTTATCTCCTTCTATATAAATGTAAATCTAAGAATATAAAATAATTTATTGTTAATAAATTTAGTGTTTATAGTATAACATCTGCTGAGCAAGTATAAGATCCTTCATCTTATCTAAAATCATTTTCTGCACATAGCTTCTATGATAAAGAGGATTTTCTATGTTAGCATAGATAAAAAAAGTTGTAACATTATCTGAATAAAATTCTTTTGAAAAATTTTCATAATCATCTAAACCCTTTATCAATAGATTAGTTCCATTCTCTATTAAACCACTTATATTACTAAGATTAAAAGCTGAAAATGGTCTTGAAAAAACATCTTCTAGTAGAATGCAACTGTTGAGCCATTTAGAGAAAGAATCGTTTATATAAACATAACTTTGTTTTAACTCTTCAGATATATAGTTACCAAAACCTATTTCTCCAAATGTAAACATAGCGTCTTGAAGATTTGATTTAAAATCTCTATAGAAAACAGTTATTTCACGGAGGAAAACATCTCCACCTTTAGAATCACTAGCTCTAACCGCATGATAAAGATTAGCAATGGATATAGATGCATTTTCGAGACTTGCATTTAGAAATTCAACTACTTGATATATAGCATTGAGAAAATCCTCATCATGATCTTTTTTAGTTTTCTTTGGAGGGTGTTGCTCCGAGGGTTTTTCCTCATTTATACACCCTGACAACCCTAGGGTTAGTATGGATATAACTAATATAACAGCGATTAACTTTCTCATATAGAAACCTTAAACAAATATAGTTTTATATTTCTTTTCTCTAGAAGAGCTAAACTTCATCGATTTTCATAGTATT
>QMTB01000244.1 GCA_003649845.1 Thermoplasmata archaeon
TACTATATGTATAGGCTATTTGAAATGATTAAAAAAATAGTTATACCAACGGATGGATATGGACTTGAGGATCATGTTATACGATATCTAGCTAGGGCTTTTCCCTTTGCAGATTTCCATATTATAAGTGTTATTAATACATTTCAGAGGGGTGTTCAACTTACTAATCTACTTTATAAGGAGATGAAAGAAGGTGCAGAGAAAGCTGTTGAACATGGAAGAGCTATTCTCGAAGAGGAAGGTATACATAATGCAAAAACAAGGATATCAGAAGGACTGCCTTCGAAGATGATTGTGGATTATGCTAATCGGAGAGATGCGGATTTAATAGCTTTAAGAGTTTATAGTAGGAAAGCTACTGTATCTGCTCAGAGAATGGGTTCAACTGTTATAGGTGTTCTTAAGAGAAGCAATATACCCGTACTTACTCTTGCTGAAGATTGTGAGCGTTTTCCAATAAAACATATTTTATTTGCAACAGATGGTACTAGGAAGGCTGAAACTGCTAAAAATTTTGCAATACTATTATCCTCAGTTTTTAAAGCAAATCTTGAAGTCTTACATGTTATAGAAGATAGTGATGGTAAACATGCAGAACGTATAATTGAAAATGTAGAATGGAAATCCTCTTTTATGAATGTAGATGTTAAAAAATCCATAGAGAGAGGAGATGTTGTAGAGAAAATACTAGAACATGCTGAAGATAATGATCTAATAATTATGGGTACTGGAAGGAAATTTCTATTATGGCATTTTGTTGGACATGTTACTAGAGCTGTTTGTACACATTCACCTGTACCTGTAATTATTGTTCGTTCTATTAAGAAGAGGTGGATTAAACGGATTTCCCGCAGATATTAACCGTGGTAATATTCATAATAAGTTACATTCTGATATTTAGTGGTAGATTGGAGAGGAGTGCTGCTGCTTTGTTTGGCCTTTTTATGATGGTTTCCTCTGGTTATATATTTGGTTTCTTTGGTTTTGAAGATCTATTGGAGCATATTGATTGGGATGTTGTTATTCTATTATTTGGAATGATGACTTATGTAGGTTTAATGTCTAAAACAGGTTTCTTCAAATATATTGGCGTAAAAGCTATAAAACTATCCAAAGGCAACCCTTGGCTTATCTTTCTCTATCTCAGCCTTATTACAACATTTGTTTCCATGATAATAGATAATGTAACGACAATACTTCTTATGATACCTCTAACCGTAGAAGTTTGTGAGATGCTCGATATAAACCCTGTACCAGTCATGCTTGGTGAAGCCATACTCTCAAACATTGGCGGTGTTGGAACGATGGTTGGTGATCCACCTAACATAATGATTGCCTTTGCATCAAACTATACCTTTAACGATTTCATTGTTCATCTTTTCCCACCAGTGTTATCAGCCTTAATCGTCTCAATTTTACTTGGTAAAGTAATTTATAGAAGATGGATTGAGATAAAGCCAAAGAATGTTGAAAAAATTATAAAGATTGAACCCTATCGATATATAAAAAATAGGAAAAAGATGCAGTATTATCTGTATATACTTCTTGGCGTGATAATCTTATTTGCAACGGAATCATACACTGGTGTTTCTCCAGCATTTATTGCTTTAGCAGGTGGTATAACAGCACTTATTGTATCTTCAGAACAACCAAAAGATGCTTTTAAAGCAGTTGAATGGCCTACACTTGTATTTTTCATAGCTCTCTTCGCCTTGGTTGGTGGTTTACAAGAGACGGGTGTTCTAAAGGAACTTGCTAGTGGTATAGCATCTATTTCTTCAAATGTTTTGATAACTTCTATTATGATACTTTGGGTGTCAGGGGTGTCATCATCTTTTGTAGATAATATACCTATAACAGCTGCTTTTATACCCATTGTATCTTCTTTGTCTCTAGATTATAGCACTGGTGTACTATGGTGGGCCCTTGCAATGGGTGTGGGTATGGGTGGTAATATAACGCCGATTGGTTCCTCGGCAGGTGTGATTACAATGTCTCTGTCGAATAGATATGGTCATGGAATGACTAATAGGGAATGGTTTAAATTTGGAACAGTAACAGGACTAGTTTGTATGACTGTATGCACACTTTTTTTATTTATAATGATATAAAGTGTGAAGATGAATGACATCAAAAATAGGAGATATAAAAGATAGAAATCTCCTAATAAGCATGATACTTAATTTTATAATCACTGCTATAGAAGTTATAGGAGGTTTTCTTGCAGGTAGCCTCTCTCTAATATCAGATGCATTGCATAATTTTGGTGACGGTGTTTCTGTAGCAAGTAGTTATGCTGCAGTGAAGATTAGTAAAAAGAGAACATACAGAGAGGATGACATTTGGATATAAACGTTCACAGATTCTAGTGGCATTATTCAACTCTATAGTTCTAGTAGGTATCACATTTTTTCTATTTAAAGAGGCTTATCAAAGATTACTTTCTACATCTAGGGTAAATGGCGGTTTATTGATTTCTATTGCTATTATAGGTCTTACAGCGAACATATTATGTGTAATATTGTTAAAACATGATTCCAAAGATAATCTCAATATAAGATCTGCTTATCTACATTTATTTACAGATGCTTTATCTTCTCTCGCTATAATTATAGGTGGATTATTCATATATTATTTTAATTTCTATTGGATTGATCCTCTTTTAACAATTATAATTGGAATCTATATTTTAAAAGAGGCTTATGAGA
>QMTB01000245.1 GCA_003649845.1 Thermoplasmata archaeon
GATAAAATCTCTTTTTGAGTAATGATTATGTTATATGCATGATTATCTTTGATAATATAGCACATAACGTTATAATATCAATGGGAGTTGTAATAATTGATTTACCAGTACTTGCATGTTACTGCTAAAAAAGAATCAGCGTTCCTTCCGTTGTAGCAATTCGCTCACCAGTGTGATTTTTTAAGGAGGGATTTTTGTGAAAAGCTTGTTGAGCAAGCTTTCAGCGGGGTTGCTTCCAGTAGTGGTGTTGACAGCGATTCTTGTTGTGGTCACCTTCTGGAAACTGGGCGATCTGGATTCCAACGTGACCAACGCTTTCCAGCTGAACAAGCTATTTGCCAGGATCCAATCGCTGAACCTGCAGACTTATCGAGCTCTCTCTGAAGGCGATCATGAAAACTTTCAAAATCTCAAAGGGGAATACGAGGCTTCACTTGAAGCTTTCAGGGGATATATTAAGAACCTTTCTCAAAATGAACAAAAGCTTCTGCAGGAGTACATCGGCGCTCTGGAGAATGCCCTTTCCACGCTCTCAGAAAGTGCAGGCATGAACGTTGGAATTTTCCTCGATCTGAACGCTGAAGCACAGAAAGTACTGGACAAGATCAATTCAGCCCAGTTGAAACTCTTCGAAAGCGCAAGATCGTTGATCTCGATACTAGCAGCAGTCTCGATTGCGGTGCTTGTCGTGGTACTCATCTGGTTACCGCGCAGTATAACGATACCTATGAAAAAGATAGGAACCTTGATCCAGAATCTGTCTGATGGAAAACTTAACATCGAGATAGAGAAAATAAGGAGCAAAGATGAGGTCGGTCAGATGGCACAAGCCATGGAGAGATTGCGCCGGCGGCTACAGGAGATCATAAACAGCATTCAACATTCTTCTGAAGCTACCAGTTCATCGTCTCAGCAACTTTCCGCTACCGTTCAGCAACTTTCCGCTTCTCTGAACACCGTTGCTGGTAACATGGGCAAACTCCAGCAAGCTACAACCGACAATGCGGCCACCATGGAAGAAATAACCGCCAGCATAGAGGAATTCTCTGCCACCGCGGACAGCAACGCCCAGAATGCACGGAAAATGTTGGAAGAAAGCAATGCAATTACTAAGGAGCTAGTGCAAACCACCGAAACCATAAAGCAGAGCAGAGAAAGGACTCAACAGGCAGAAGAGATAAACAAGAAAACACAGGAAAGTTTGAAAAAACTCGAGGAGCTTGCAGCAAACATAACCAGCATAACCGAGACGATAAGTTCCATTGCTGAACAAACTAATCTGCTGGCTTTGAACGCTGCCATAGAGGCTGCAAGGGCTGGGGAAAGTGGAAAGGGCTTTGCTGTGGTGGCAGGTGAAATAAGGGAACTGGCAGAAGAGAGCAAAACAGCTGCGGAAAAGATCGGCGAGATTCTAGGATCCATAAGAAGCGAGATAGACAGTACGGCACAGTACATGGAAGAATCCGTCGAAGCAACTAGAGCGGTTACTCTCACCGTCGAGCAAGTACTGCGGTCCTTCGAAGTGGTGGATAGGGTGGTCAGGGCTCTTCAAGAAATAGTGGAAAGTGTGGCAGCGAGCGCAGAAGAGCAAGGAGCCACGGCGCAGGAAGTGGCCTCGGCCGTGAACAGACTAAACGAGCTGATTCAAAACGCTTCCCAGGCTACCGAAGAAATCAACAGCGCAATTCAGGAAGCCAATGCAGCGCTGGAAGAAATCTCCGCATCTTCGAAAGCACTCAGCGATACGGCGCAGGAGCTCAGCAATGCCCTGGATTACTTCAAAGTCTGAAGAGGAATACGAAAAAGCTTTACGCGCAGTTGAAACGGGAGAACAGGAAGGTAAGATACATCTTGTGAACCTTTTGGCGGCAGTAATGAACATAGTCGCTCTCATCGGGATCAAACATGTTGTTCTGGGTGGTCCGTACAGCAAATTGCTAGGATTGAACGATATGCTCGAAATGGAGAAAAGGGTATGGGAGACCTGTCGTGAACACGATGCGACGATTGCCTTTGCTCGCTTTTTGGTTCTTTGCGCACGCTTCCTTTGTAACCGTTCCTGGGTGTTTTTCCAGTGCTTCTCTTTTCGTATAGTATAGCACCTGATTGAATCCTCTTGGATTGGGTTTTGAGCATAACTTATCTTTAGAAGGTACAGGTTTTTTTATTTTTACAGCATTTACCTTATACTGCCTTTGGCAAGCGTCCCCCTTTTACAGAAGCTACAAAACCAAGATTTGCAACCTCCCAATCCTCCGGTATCTCCCCTTTCTCTGTTTTTTGAATCTCTTTTCCCATCTGAATTTTAAGGGCATCAGAATCACCTCTGAATTATTAGTCAATTATTAGTCAATCGTTAGTCAATTTAGTCAATCTTTGGCATTCTGGTCTGATAGCACCATTATGCTTGTATATACAGAATAATCAGTTCAATTCTAACACGCAAAAACTCCAAAAATATGTGGGTGGATTTGTGGCTAGAACCCTCAGAACAATTGTAGTCGGTGTAAAATAGTGGCCCACAAAGCCATCTTTTGACACGACCCGGAGCTTGCGGTATAATTTTCTTTGGTAGCGAGAAGCCAGCGTAGCTCAATCGGTAGAGCGGCTCATTCGTAATGAGTAGGTTGAGGGTTCGAGTCCCTCCGCTGGCTCCAGCCCCTTAAGGGGCTTTTTTAATTGGTA
>QMTB01000246.1 GCA_003649845.1 Thermoplasmata archaeon
ATTCAATGCATTCTGAGAGATCTAGAATCAGAAGTGCCTATAGACGAAGGTCTCAAAACATTGAGGTTTGGGTTAGCTGCGATTGAGGCAAGCCTTAGAGGAGGAGTTGTGAGACTATGATTAGGAGAGAGTTAAAGGGTCTTATAGTACCGATGATTACACCGTTTAACGATAAAGGTGAGATAGATGAGGATGGACTTAGGCAGATTACACAATGGCTTATACATTCAGGTGTAAATGGACTTTTCCCCAACAGCAGTACTGGAGAGATGCCGAAGATGAGTTTAGACGAGAGAAAAAGAGTTATGAAGATCGTTGTAGATGAAGCCAATGGTAAGGTTCCAGTCCTACCCGGAACAGGCGATCCTTCTACAAAAAATACATTAGAATTGACTAAATATGCTGAGGATATAGGTGCAGATGGTGTAGTAATCGTAGTTCCATATTATTTTAAGCCGGATAAATCTTCACTTATAGAACATTATAAGACTATATGCAGTGAGACACGTATACCGATAATGTTATATAATATTCCTCAGTCGACCGGATACAATCTAGATATAGATGTAATTGTAAGGCTTGTAAGAATGAAAAATATTTTTGCGATGAAAGATAGCTCTGGAGACATGACATATTTCCATAAAATACTCTTATCTACAAAAGAGTTAAAGCTATTTCAAGGGTCAGAGTATTTGTTGCTACCATCTTTAGTTATAGGCGCCAGTGGATGTGTACTTGGTATGGGAAATATTTGTCCAAGACTAATATTGGCATTGCTAAATGCTTATAGAGATAAAAAGCTTGATGAAGCACTTAGGCTGCAAGAGAAGTTGAGTAGAGGAGTAGATATAATGGTTAGATATGGTTTTCACACGAGTGTAAAAGCTGTTTTAACTAGAATGGGGATTGGTGCAGGTTTTCCTAGACAGCCTGCTAGAATTTTGAAGGAAAATGAAAAAAGAAAGTTGTTTTCAGAGATTACAGATATAAATCTATTGGAATATGAGAAAATTTAGATCATTTTTACTTTTTCTAAAGGTCTAATCTTTTTGACTTCTGGATTAACAAAGTATAGTGGTTCTTTACCCATCAATACATTTATAAGATTTATCGCAGATATTTCAGCCATCTTAGACCTAGCTTCCCATGTAGCACTACCAATGTGTGGTGCAAGTACAACATTTTCTAATTTTAATAACGGGTTATTTGGATCAACGGGTTCCTTTTCAAATACATCTAATGCTGCACCTGCAATCCATTTTTCCTTTAAAGCTCTAACTAAAACTTTCTCGTCCACAACTGCTCCTCTAGCAGTATTTATTAAAAACGCTGTTTTCTTCATCATTTTCAGCTCTCTTTCACCGATTAAATGATATGTCTCCTTTGTTAAAGGCACATGAAGCGAAATTATATCAGCTGTCTTTAATAGTTCTTCTAGAGAAACGTATTTTGCATTTAATTCTCTTTCTATATCTGGTTTTCTGGTCCTACTATAGTATATAACCTTCATATTAAATCCAATACTTCTTCTAGCCACAGCTGTCCCAATTTTACCCATACCAACTATACCTAAAACTTTTCCATGTATAGCTGAGCCAAGCATGTATTCGGGAGACCATGGTATGTTCCATCTACCTTCTCTAACAGTTTTATCTGCTTCAATTATTCTTCTAGCTATGGCTAATATAAGTGCCCAGGTAAAATCTGCTACAGCCTCAGTTAATACCCCAGGAGTATTTGTGACATATATTCCCCTTTTGGTAGCTGTTTCTAGATCTATGTGATCGAATCCAGCGCTACATGTACTAATAACTCTTAAGTTTGGAGCAGATTCAATAACATCTTTATCAATTTTATCTGTTAATAGGCATAGTAATGCATCTTTATCTCTGACATGCTCGATTATTGCATCTTTTGGAGGCGCCTTAAATTTTTCCGGGTAAACCTCTATATCACAATATTTTTTTAATATCTCTAGACCTGGTGGAGGTAGGATTCTTGTAACATATACCTTAGGTTTAACCATAACATCACCTACAATATAAATCTATCCAAGTATTTTTTAGCTAATAGTAGTCCATCTTCGTATTTGAAGTACGGGTCTTCATGCTCTATACTTAATGCATAATCATATCCATGTTTCTTTAAAACGGATATAAATTTAGCCCAGTTTAAGTCTCCATATCCCGGAAGTCTATGGGGACACCAGCCTCTAGCCCTTATACCACTATATCTCACCTTATACCATATAACCTCAGCATCCTTCATATGTGTATGATATATTCTATCACCAAATTTATCGGCAACTTCTATTGGATCGATTAACTGACATATTAAATGACTAGGGTCAAATTCTAATCCAAGATTTTTTGACTGTATCGTCTCAAATAATTTCTCCCATATATCTGGTCTATAGGCTATATTTCCAGGACAATTTTCTATAGCAATCTTTATATCTCTATCCTCTGCAATCTTTATTATATTAGGCCATTCTTTCTCAAATTCACGTATATTCTCCTCAACAGTTCCTGGATATAGTCCAATCCATCCAGTTACAATAGGTATTTCAAGCTTATATGCAGCTTCTAATACATTTATAAAATGTTTTTTATGCTTCGCACGAGTATCTAAATCCTTATGTAAAGGATTTCCATAGAAACCTATTGCAGATATTATTACG
>QMTB01000247.1 GCA_003649845.1 Thermoplasmata archaeon
CTATAAGGTTGTTTTATCGTTAACTTACCGAAGTATTCCTCGTCCTCTGGATTTGATTTTTCAGCCATAGGTCGACATGAAAAACAATAGATACTTTAAAAGTATTTGTAAAAATTTATCAAAAGATTTTATTGTATAAGGCTATTATATAATAATTTAGCTGAATTAACAGCGCAGTTGAATCCTATGCCTGTTGCTTTAACTCCATCTCCAATTAGATATAGATTTTCAATTGGCGTAGATATAGAAGGTTTAATATTATCAATAGTTTTTGCAACACCGTCTAGATGCCATATAGCTGGATATATAGCCCATTTTAGATGATTTTCATAATCAGGTAGTAATCTCGCAAGGTTTTCATCAAGTAAGGTTTTTAGTTTCTCCAATATCTTTTTATCCTTAGCTTCTTCTGGTGTACAAATTATATATGATTGTATAAGATAATAGTCTCTGGGAGAGAGTTTGGATTTCGGAGATGCAGTCATGAAATCAATCATACCAACTGCATCATTACCTTCTACGCCTATATCTCGTTCTATGAAATGAAATGTTTTTCCAACTAGATTTGAATCCATTTTATCTAAAGCATAATATGCACAGAGACTACCTGTTGCTGTTAGAGACTTCAATGTTTTAACATATTCATCTGGAAAAATATTTTCACTAGCAAAGGAAGATAGGTTCTGAGGAGGAAGAGTAAAAACAACTATATCATATGGATGAAAAACTCCATTAACAGTGATACCTTTAACCTTATTATCCTCTATAACAATATTTTCCACTGTTGAATCAAGATGTATCTTACCACCTTGTTTACCTATTAAATCAGCTATTTTATCATGTATAGCTATAAGACCATTTATAGGGTATCCAACTGGTTTTGAACCTCTATATAGGTTTCTCTGTGCTCTAATCATCTCACCTGTTGATATTCTACTAAGATCATTAACAGTTGTTATAGATCTAGAGAATACCTCTAAAATTAGTTTCATCTTACCATGACCATATCTTTCTATAGTTTCAGTTATAGGAATAGAATCCATCTTCTGCAAGGTTTTCTCTCTAACCAATAATAGACGCATGATATTAGGTAGAATCTTGAGTTTATCAAGTTTTGATAGAAAGGGGTAATCATATCCATCTTCTCTTATAAAACCTACATATGATTCAAGGAAATCTACATGTTCATTAAATTTTTTTAAAATAAGGTTGATATTGGACATATCTCCACCGCCGATAGCATGATATCCTAGATCAAACTTGTATCCATCAAACAATTTTTTTGAGAAGATATCTTCTAAATCTGGATTAGAAAATGGGATAAACATCTTGAAATCAGATAAAAGTTTTCTATAATCTGATATTGATAGAGTAGAAAGATTTATAGTTAGAGCTCTACCACCTATTATCTTCTCTTTTTCAAAGATTTCTACGTTAAATCCTTTCTTTGTTAATAATAAACCAGCAGTAAGACCAGCTATACCAGCACCTATTACACCTATCTTCTTTGAACCCATATATCCTACTCCTCTCTTCTTCTATTAACCAATTCTTTATCAACTAAATTTCAATAACTCCATGATCTGTGTTTTATTAACGGTTTCCTTCTTTGAACCAACGGTAATATAACCCTTAGCGTTTATATGATACCTCCAATAGGGTGCTGTAAATACTGCATTATAATGCATAGTTGATACATACATTATAACATCTACATCTATAGGTGTATCATCGATTTTATCTTGTATTCTAAGCATAAACCTAGTAGGGGCTTTCCTTAAATGATTCCTTATAAATCTATCATAGCTTATGGTTATTCTATCTGAAGAGATACTATAGAATCTACCTCCATCTACATTAACAACTGCATATCTCTCATGTTTACCATTAGATTTCTCTATCTGAGCCCATACCAGAGTATAATTAGGGCTAGTTATCTTACCCCAGAGCCATCCTATCCCATAGTTCATAACAGTTAGAATCGTATAATTCCAATTATGGTCATGATAACCTGTACCCTTTACTGGGATAAATTCTCCTTTTATTTCTAGAGAACCTTCTACTCTAGCTTTAGGTAATGCCACAGCCCAACTCTCAGCAGGGGTTTCAATAACCCATCCTTTAGTTAAACCTTTAAATTTTAGATTAGCCTTACATAGAGGGAGTTGAAAATCTATATTATAAATCCAATCTCCTTTACTGTTATCAAAAGAAATTAGAGGTTTATCGAATAAACTAATGAAAGGCTTATCTCTAGCCATATAGAAATATCTTGATAGATACCATTTTTTGGATTCTATTTCTAATATACCTTCTCGATATACTTCTATCATTGAAGAGATCAAACCAAAGTTTTTAATTGTAAATGTTTTTAATCCAACATGTACACTATAATTATTTTTGAAGATAGCATCGAAATACCACCATTCAGCAGCTATACGTTTAGTTGAACCATGAAAAGCATCATCTCTTGGTAGAATCTCCCTAGGAATCTTAGGATAGCTCATAACCTTCCTTGGAAATATAGGTTTTCATACTTTAAATATAACGTCAATTGAAAAAACCATTAATCTAAATATAGGATAGGAATACATATAAAAATGATAACCATGAGTTAACTAGGAAATCTCTATGAAACAAATCCTCCTGATAAAATACATAGTGAGATATACTC
>QMTB01000248.1 GCA_003649845.1 Thermoplasmata archaeon
AACGTAAAGAGGATTCCATTGGATTTTGTATTTCCATTCTAAACCTTTGCTTCTTAAAACCTTCTGGTATAACCAAGTTAAAAGAGGAGTGAATACAGTTTCCTGAATGTTCTTAATGTCGTTGAAATATTCTGTCAGGTTTAAGGCACTACCTGAGATACTACCCGCCTCAGTACCGAGAAGGATTAGTTTTGGCATCTCTAAGGCTGCTGCGATATTAGTATAGAAGTAATCATCGAAAGGTTTGGGGTCAATTGTCGTTGGGTTCTTTACATCAACCTTATAACTATCATCGCCAACGAAAACGGATTTCGGAGAAAGTTTCTTTGTGATTGCTTCCTCAAGTTTCTTTTGCTCATCATCTGTCATGTTGGGTGCTTGAATGACCACGAAACCTTTTCCAAAACGCCATAGGATTTCCCCATGTGCTTCATCAGCATTCATTTTTGAGAGAAGGACTTTGTAAGCCAAATCTATCTTTGAGACGCCGAAGATGTTATCGGGTCGCGGGTCAATACAGATGTGGAGAATCCTATCCCTGTGAATCTTTTTCTCCTCTGCCCCCTGCATCTGAATCCAATATAATACTTCGTGATAATCGTCAAATTCTACTTTTTTAATAGTGCTACCTTTTACAAGGTAAAGGTTGTCTATTTCAGCATTCTCTGGTGGTGCATCTTCAGCACTTGCATCTTCCAGCTCTTTATAACCAACTTCAAGATACCCGTCGCCGTAGACCATCGCAGAGATTGTAGCTTTCATGAGTTTTGCTTTTGTTTGTACCTTCTGGTTGAATTCCTCTATGACTTTTCTTGCTTGGTCAAGTTCTTCTTCTGGCACATCATCGCTGATTGGAACTATATCGTGCCATTCTCTGAAAATGTCCCTTGCCTTCTTTCTAATCCCTTTGTTTATCAAAGGCTCTCTCATGAAGATGAATAGTTGCTTCTCTGGTGAAATCGCAGTTGGTTTTAGTAATTCGTTATCATTTCCGACTTCATGACCGAGAGGGATGGTTCTCCTTTTGAATATCAGCCTCTGGAGTCTGCCCAAAAATCTATTCTTCATCTCTCCACCTATGAATCTATTACTGGCATTATTATCGCATTTTTATATTTCTCAGATTCTTTTAGTAACTGTAATAAGTTTGTATCTTCAATTACAACCTTTTTACTCTGTAAAACCCAAATCATTTTATCAACGGTAAAACCCTTTTTCTTCCCTCATTCATAACTGCAAGTGCTAAAGCCCAGAAGGCATCTGCATGTCCAAGCTCTTTATCATGCGGTGCATCAAATTTGAGATAATTCGATTCTGTATATTTTCTCCTTATCATGCGGATACTATTGATAAGAATTGGGTCGTTCGGAATGACAAGACGCCTATCTTCCATGATTCTTTTGAGTGTGAGAACCATTTTCTGTTTTGTTTCGTTGCTGAATGTTACAGGGTTGATTGGAAATTTTCCTCTAAGGTTCTCTGCAAGGTTATTTCCTATGCCTGAAGCATCGATGTTAAAGCTTTGAAAGTTGTAGTTGCTGAGCAGATAAGTGAAATACTCCTCTTGTTCTCTGTAGGGTTTTTGTTTTAGTATCCGTAAGTGTCTGAGTATGAACCTGTCGTTGTTTTTCTCTAAAATTGTGCAAGCCGTAAGATCCTGGTGTCTCCCGATGTCAGCCCCACCGATGTAAATCCTGTCTTTTCTCAGGTCTTGATAGGTAAGTTCTGGGTCAATACACTGCTTAATTAGTTCGAATGGGAATTCACTTTCCTCATTATCCTCTATGAATTGGTTGTTAAATTCCTGCTGGAAAGTGAGATAATCATAATCATCTGGATTGATTTTCAGGTCAGGACAATCTTTGTAGTTTATGAGGATTTTCTCAAAGTCATCTCGGTTGTGCCAATATTCGTAGAACAGGTTTTTTGTACCGAAGGGTGTAGAAACCAATATTACCTCTCCACCTCTGCTAATAGATGGAGTTATCGCCGTAATCATGTCTTTGTCTGTGTTGTTTAGGAAATGAGCAAATTCATCTATGATAATTAAGTCTGCTTTGAAACCTCTAACCGTGTTGGCGTTGTTGGGTAAAGAATATAATGCCCCACCACCTTCAAAGATGTAACTGAGCTTTGTCTCCTCTTGAAATCTTATCTCAAAATCATTTTTTAGATAGTTAAGGAATTCCCGTACATAATCCATTACATGCTTACTCTGTCTTTCACTTGGGGAAACAATTAATACTATTTTATCGAGAAGCAAGGCGTTTAATAATCCCCAACAAGCAAGTGAGTAACTTATACCTACCTGTCGGGATTTGTTAACTATCTTGAACCTTTTGTTGCTTTGAAACAATCTTTTCTGATAATCATAAAGCCTTTTTCCTTTGAGTTGTTGGAAAAGGTTATCCATAATGGTTAGGAGTTTCTCCCGTTTATTGCCCATATTGCCCATTTATTGCCCGATAATTGCCCGTTATGTCCCGTTTTCTTCCAAATATTTTTTCAAAATGGAGATGTCAATCTTACCTGAATGCTCAATCTTCTCTTTAGAGCCGAATTTCATCGTGTAAAAATCCTTTAAGGCGTCAACGACAACCTTCTTTGTTTTTACGTTGCTGTCATCTTCGGTTTCGATAACCCGCATCATATCAGAGATAATAG
>QMTB01000249.1 GCA_003649845.1 Thermoplasmata archaeon
ATGTTATCCTAAGGGCAGCGCTCTGTCAGAGTTAATGTTTCTCCATTGGAAATTAGATATATTCACGTTGGTAGTACTTGTGTCACTCTTTTTGTTTATACCACCACAATCGATTCTATCTTAATCTTAATATCTTACAACGGAAGTACAAATGGTTATATAATGAAATTTTATTTAGCAGATAAACACTGAATCAACAAAATTCTTATAAAGTAAGAATGGGTTTCCATCGGCATACCTTTAAGTATATGGAATATATTATCGGGAAGACCAAATTATTTGATATCGTGTGATTAATATGGCAAAGGCAAGATCAAGGGCAGCAGCTAGGAAGATAAAAGACAAATGGAAAGCAAAAAAATGGTATAACGTCCTTGCACCACCATCCTTTGAGAATGCTACTATAGCAGAGACTCTAGCGGATGATCCAAGTAAACTAATGAATAGGGTAACAGAAGTTTCTATGCAAGATTTAACTAATGATTTTCGCAAATCACATGTAAAACTATATTTCAAGATACATGGAGTAGAAGATACAAATGCACATACCCATTATATTGGACATGCTTTTACATCAGATTACCTCAGAAGGATGGTCCGTAGGAGACGATCAAAGATTGACGGTGTATTTGATGTGACTACTAGAGATGGAGCAGTTATTAGAGTAAAACCGATAGCTACAACAGAGAAACGTATACAAAATTCACAGAAAAAATTGATTAGAGCAGTTATGAGAAAAATAATACTAGAGCAGGGTAGTAATCAAACATTATCTGATTTTGTAAAATACATTTTAGATGGGAGAATCAGTGCAGATATATATAAGGCTTGCAAACAGTTATACCCCCTCAAGAGAATAGAAGTTTATAAGACACAGGTTTTATCCTTACCAACTATCCAAGAAGAACCAGTTAAAAAGAAAGAAAAAACAGAGGAGGAGACCGAGAGTAAAACCGAGGAAGAAACTACTGCTGAGGAAACTGAGGAGACTGAGGAAAAATCAGAAGAAGAGATAAGCGAGGAAGTAGAAGAGAAGAAAAACGTTGAAGAACAACCAGAGAAAACAGAAGAAGCAGAGAAAGAAGCAGAGGAGAATCAAGAGGAAAGTGAAGGAGAAGTTAGTAAACGAGAATAAAAAATAAAAACTGATTCCAAGCTAAATAGTTTTAAACCTATTCTTTGTATGGTTATAAGATGATATAATAGTTGATGGTAAACAGTTTTAAGATGAATTATGTAGGGGAAACTGGTTTTTTTACCTTTAATTATATTTTATCTTTATTATAATTTCATAGTGATTCTATTTTCCTTCTTTTAGGTGTATATCCATCTGTGGAAATGGATTCTCTATTCCTTCTCTACCATATGCTTCATAGATGTTTTTCGTTATTTCGCCTTTTACTGTCCAATAATCAGTATTATACCATGGTCTAAGTTGTAGGTTTATAGATGAATCTGCAAGAGCTGTTATAGCAACTGTAGGTTTAGGTTCTTTTTTAATACTAAGCTGTTTTTTATTCATTACCTCATAACTATTTTAATAGTTTTATCGAGATCTGTTCCATATGCGACAACTACATCTGCTCTTCTTTTAGGCGTCCTAGAATAGTTTATTATAGAGTCTCCCCAAATAGTTTTATTTGGTATAGTGAGAGGAGTTATCTAGTGTTAATAATTCTGTTGCCGTTATACCTACAGCTTTTACCTTTCCTGTTAAACCTTGCATAGTTATTACATCTCCTTTATTAAATGGTCTAAAGAAAGCTATCCAGAATCCAGCTGCTAGATTAGTGAAGCTATCCTGTAGGCCAAATGCAAGGATTAAACCTATTATTGCTGATAATCCTAAAACTATAGAATCTACATTGAATCCAAGCGAACCAACGAAGATAAGTATTACAATTACATAAAGTAGTGCAGCAAGAAATCTGATTAGGAATTCAATTAGTATCTCCAGAAGTTTAGTCTTTTTTAAAATCTTCCTAGATACATGTAGTATTATCCTCGTAGCAATTACTCCAACTATGAGAATATGAGAATTAAAAAACCCAGATAAGCTGCAGAATAGTCAAACCTATATAATGGTATATGCTGATTAAGATTCATTTAAGCACTAACAAGCAAGCTAGTATATGATAACTTTGGGGTATCCTTGGTTTCCCATATGGATACAGCAAGATATAATAAATTACAATTTTTGAAGGTGCTCTACACTTTACGCAGAATTTATATACTCTTAATTCTATGTTTTTTTAGCGGATGGGATAGCCTTAGCTTCCCTTATATGTGCTATACGAGGAAAACATGATGGTGGATATGTCCAAAAGTGATGAACAACTCTATAAAAATGTTGTAGAGGAGATAGATCAACATATCCTTAGTAGAAATAAAAAAGAAGGAGTTGTCACTCCGAATAAAAAATCTAGATATGTTTCTTCTTCAACTGGTGTTAGGGAGTTGGATGTTGTTTTGGGTGGTGGTTTTCCTAAGGGTGCTGTTGTTTTGCTTACTGGTTCTAGCGGTAGTGGTAAGACTATTCTTTCTTTTCAGTGGATTTTTGAGGGTGTTAAGTGTGGTGAGAGGGGTGTTTATGTTACTTTGACTGAGCCTGTTTTTAAGTTGTTGGAGAATTTGGAGAAGCTG
>QMTB01000250.1 GCA_003649845.1 Thermoplasmata archaeon
GATTATTATTTAATATAGCAGCATGCCCGGTTACTAACTTCCTGGCTATACAAAATTCGGTTCTGGAATTCTCCACTCCTATCTTAGCTATCTGCTGATTGCTAATAGGCGACACTACTGGATAAAAACCCAGCCTGCTAAGTAATGCCGCTGACCAGATACCTTTCTCCCCTAAAGTGGCACTTGCTCTTCTAATCCCTATGGTCTTTCCGTTTACTGTGGGGTCAACCTTAACCCTCCCTTCTAACTCCTCTAATAAACAACCATATTTTCTAAAATGTGCTTCATATATAGAATGATACCTCTGCACATAATTCACCTTGGGCTTAGCAGCTACTTCTGAGTTTCCTCGTGGACAAAACCCACCGGTAATTATTCGGTCATCCTCAATAGAAAATATCTCCAACAAACAATTTCTCACCCCACAGGATTTTTCTGGGAAAAGGTCTCTGCAATATATTTTCTCTTTTTTCAAGGACATTTCAGTGACATTCCACCCCCTAAAGGCGGTGCCATATCTCTTGCCCTGTTTGGCCAGCTCTTTAATGTAATTTATTACATCCAACGCAGCTCCTAATGCACCAAACATTTCCCTATGGGGATAAGCATAAATCTTCTTTCCTGTAACCTGTGCTAAAGCCGCTAAAAAGGCTTTGCCTAAGGCCGGTCCCCCTTGAGCTGAACACTTTTTGCCTACATGTTGGCTGCCCCCCACAAATTTATAGTAATAACTAGCAGCGGTCGCCCTGACTATAGCTGCTGCTATCTCTTCCTTGCTAAATCCCTCCGCAATGAGTCTGTTCTCATCCATCTCCATAAATACCCCACAGGTAGAATCAATCACAGGTACCCTTTTTGCCCGCAAGGCGTAATCCTGAAGTGAATTAGTTACATCTAAATTAATGACTTCAGCCATATTCTCCAACGTCTGACCAGAACCAGCTTGACAGCTATAATTCATCTTGGCTTCCTTGACCGCTCCATCAGAAGAGAAACTGGTAAATTTCATATCCTGTCCACCCACTTCAAAGATAGTATCTACCGACGAATCATAATGCTTAATCCCCAATCCATGACAGGTAATCTCATCTGTAGTTTTATCTACTATCTCCATTCCTTGCTGGGCCAATTGTCTTTGCTTTTTCTTACTCACCAAGATCCTTTCATAAAGCTTCCTCGCCGAACCAGTAGTACCCACTCCTACCACCCTGACTTTGTCTCTATGCCGTGCTAAGTATCCTATCACCTTTTTCAATGACCCCTCAGGGTCACCATGAGTTTTAATATAGATTTTATCCAAAAGCCGACCGTTTAAATCCACCAAAGCAGCCTTGGTAGTGGTACTACCACCATCTACACCAATAACCACCTCTGTATTTGGCTGAATATCCGCATTAAGGGTCTGTTTATTATCCACTACCTTCTTTACCCAAGACGCTAATGAGCCTACAAACTGTCTTTGTTTTCTACTGTAGCGTGCAGCTTTAAGCAATTGCTTGGGGACAAATACAAAACTATTATTGTGCTCTATAGCTTTTAATGCTATTCCGATAGCAGCAATATTTTGGTGATAAGCTGGCTTGTGGATGGTGATACCCAGAAATTCCTGAAGATTCCGTCTGATCAGATTATTAGTCAGCACACCACCTGTAGCTATAGCTACCCCGTTATCGAGATTTATCTCTCTATCACCGATTACATCAATTTTATAATTTCTGGCAATGGTTTTAAACAGCCCTGCCAGATTATCTTCTCTCTTTGCTCCTTCATTTTGTTTGTGGATTAAATCTGATTGTATGACCACCCCGCACCGTGCCAGAAATTCACTTGGTTGTTTAGATTTGGCGGCTTCTTCTTCTGCCCTACGAAACATCTCTTCCAGTCTTAATTGAGCATTTGTTAGCTGGTCTGAAAAGGCAATATCATCATTTACCTCATCCTCAAATAATCTTCTGCATTGCTTTTCGATTAGTGTTCCAGAGCCTCCCCCACATTTGGAGCCTGTTCTCCACTCCTGAACAATCCTTTTACCATTGGTTTTACTCATCTTAAAGAAATAAGAGTCTTTTGCTCCTATATGAAAGATATATTCTGCATCAGGTTGAATTACTTCCGCTCCCTTAGGTATGGCTACACTATCTAACGCAAAAACAACACCCTTCATAACCAAAGGAAAAACGCTTGCCCCACTCCCCGTGAAGGAAGTGCTCTTTATTCTCTCTATCCCAAATTTGTCTAATATATCCTGCCAGGCCTGATTTATAGCTGAAATGGGGTCAGCAAAATGCATAATAGGCCTGGCAGAATATACCACCTGCTTATTTTTATTCAGAACTGCGTAATGGACTGCGCTACTTCCAACATCAAAACCCACAAACAACTCACGACTATCAGCCATGACATCCCAGCTATCTTTCTTCTTATCACTTTTACCAGACCACGCTCCCTCGCCCATATATCACATCCTTCATAATCCTTAATTGGCAGATTATTATAACAACTACTATCCCCCAAACAAGCAGTTTATTGCCCCAACTACTTCCTACCTGTTAATAAATCTGTTACATCTTTCATTATTTAACACTCAAACTCCACACAGCAATCTTCAATGTTATTTCCACAAACAAACTCACAATAAATCC
>QMTB01000251.1 GCA_003649845.1 Thermoplasmata archaeon
ATCTCTTTTCGATATCTTTGAATCTCCTATGATACATAGCTCTTATCTCATTTAACTCTTTGATTTTCTCCTCCAATTTCTCTCTTTTATCCCTCACAGCTCTCCACTTCTCAAATGTTTCTAGAGATTTTATTAGAAAACAATGTTTTATCAATCTTTCCAATTTTACAAGTAAATTTAGATAATGCTTTAATATTGGATAAACTCCTTAAGTAATATATAGATATACGTATAGAAGGAAGGTAATTATGACACAGATATCTGACGCTCAAAAAGGAAAAATTACTGAGGAGATGAAAAGGATAGCTTTAGAGGAGAAAGCAGATGCTGAGGTTATACGCCGTAGAGTAGCAGAGGGGAAGATTGTGATACCTTTTAATCCAATTCATTCACCTGCGGCACTTGGTATTGGAAAGGGTTTAAGAGTTAAGGTTAACGCTAATATCGGGACTTCTATGGAACACTGTGATCTAGAAGAAGAGGTTGAGAAAGCAAAAGTTGCAGTAGATGCAGGTGCTCATGCTCTCATGGATTTATCAACAGGTGGAGATTTAAATGAGATTAGAAGACATTTACTTGAAACAGTTTCTATACCATTTGGAACAGTACCTATATATCAAGCGGGTATTGAAGCTATTGATAAACATGGCGCTATAGTTGATATGACCTCTGATGAGATGTTTAACACCTTTGAATTACAGGCAAAACAAGGTGTTGATTTCGCTGTGGTTCATGTCGGTGTAACTAGAGAGAGCGTAGAGAGATTGAAGAGACAGAGACGTATCATACCAATGGTTTCTAGAGGAGGAGCATTCCATATGGCTTGGATTCTACATCATGGAGAGGAGAATCCATTCTATAAAGAGTTTGATTATCTACTTGAGTTAGCGAAGAAATATGATGTTACATTAAGTTTAGGAGATGGAATGAGATCAGGTGCAACCTATGATTCAAATGATAGAGCAAAGTTTCAAGAACTACTTATCATAGGTGAATTAGTTGAACGTGCCAGAGAAGCGGGGGTACAAACCATGGTAGAAGGCCCGGGTCATATGCCATTGAATGATATACAAGCTAATATAGAAGTTATGAAAAAAGTTACTAGAGGGGCACCATATTTTGTATTAGGTCCACTTGTAACAGATATCGCTCCAGGATATGATCATTTCGTAGCGGGGATAGGAGGAGCACTTGCAGGCTATTTCGGAGCAGATTTCCTATGTTATGTTACTCCTGCTGAACATCTATCTCTACCAGATAAAGATGATGTGAGAGAAGGCGTTATTGCAGCTAGAATTGCAGCTCATGCTGCGGATTTAGCGAGAGGGATTGATAGAGATATAGACAATGTATTTAGTAAAGCTAGAGAATCGTTAGATTGGACGAAGATGTTTTCTCTATGTATTGATCCAGATAAAGCCAAACTGTATCGTAAAAAACGTGCACCTACAGAAGATCCTAGAGCTTGTTCTATGTGTGGTAAACTATGTGCTATTGAAATTGTAAATAAATATCTACAGGGAAACTGAACCTAATTCCTCGATTAAATCTTTTATAGCTTTCCTTACTGCTTCATCAGAATCATACTTTGGTTTCCAACCTAGTTTTTCTATCTTAGTTATATCAAACTGGAATCTCGGTATATCTCCTTTCCAACCTCGATCTCCACCAGTGTATTTGAACCTCACTTTTTTTAAACCCATTTCTTCTACAACCATCTCAGCTATCCTTGTAACCTCTGTAGCATCATGACTACCTAGGTTAAATAGATTTATTTGTTCCTTTGAATTCTCAAAACCAAAGACTATACCATCTATACAATCCTTGATATATAGATAGTTTTTCTTCTGTTTACCATTCCCTAGTATCTCTAATTCCTTTGAATTCTTTTTAAGTTTATTTATAAAATCTACTATAACTCCGTGTGTTCCACGTTTACCTATAACATTTGCGAATCTAAAAATCCAACTCTGCATATCGAAGGTATGGGAGAAAGAACTGATTAAACCTTCACATGCTAGTTTAGCTGCACCATAAACTGATATAGGTAGTAATGGACCATAGTTTTCAGGTAATGGTATCGGTGGTGTTTCACCATAAACTGTACTACTTGAGGAGAAAACAATTTTTTTAATATTATTTTCTCTCATTGCATCTAAAACATTATATGTTATAAGAATATCTTTTTTTGCAACCTCTGGTTTCTGCATACCTATTCGTACATCTGGATTAGCAGCTATATGGAATACAACATCATGTTCCTTTATCTCTCTATTGAGTAGATTGAAATCTAGTAGATCTGCTTCTATAAAACTAAAATTTTTATTATTTAGATGATGTTGTATAAACTCTTTTCTACCAGAGCTTAGATCATCAAATACTGTAACCTTATAACCTTTCTCTAGAAGTTCATCTACTAGATGACTTCCTATAAAACCTGCTCCACCTGTTACGAAACATCTCATGGTTTTCCAGGTAACCTTAGAAGGGTTAAGTATTTTCCTATCTCTCTAGAACAATGATGTCAGTAGTAGGATCACCATCTATATCCGTCCTCATAAGATGAGATTATCAATAGTAAGTAAAGATGTTTTTTTGCTTTTATTAGAGATGAATAGTGGTAATGTAA
>QMTB01000252.1 GCA_003649845.1 Thermoplasmata archaeon
CTCTTAGATCTCGAGTCCACATATCATCATTTTTTATAAAAAAAAACATACAGTAGTGGCATATTATAATAGGTTGACCTTATTGAAATATGGCATATTATAAATGGACAGATTTATATATCATGTTGTTATAACACTATTTTATGGAGGAACTACTTCATAGATACAATCCATGGTGGACCGGAGAATATAAATCTCCAGGTATTATTAGAGAGAGGTATATAAACAAATTATATAAGCTCAAAGATGCGCGGGATGTTGTACTAATAACAGGTTTACGTCGAGCTGGTAAAACAACAATAATGCATCAACTCATAGAGGTGTTACTCAGAGAGATAGAAGCTAATAGAATATTTTATGTCTCTCTAGATAATATGGCTCTTCGAGATTATAGTATACTTGATATAGTAGAGGAGTATAGGAAACTACAGGTTTTAAAACATAGAGATTTTGTTTATCTATTTTTGGATGAGGTACATTTTAAAGAAGATTTTGATCTCCAGTTGAAGAATCTCTATGATATGGGTAATGTTAAGATCTATGCTTCCGGCTCTGGTTCTCTAGAAATAACAATGAAGAGCCCTTATCTAACTGGTAGACAGAGAATAGTTAGAATAAACCCTTTGGATTTCATAGAATTCATAAAGTTTAGAATAACTGATTTAAAACCTGAGGATTACCATCTCTATCCAAAACTAGCAGAGGAATATGTAAAGATAGGTGGTATGCCAGAGTATGTAAAAACAGGGGATTTAAACTATTTACAGTCACTAGTCGATACCATAGTATATAGAGATATAGCTGGTAGATATAGTATAAGAAATTTTGATAATCTTATGGATATACTAACCTTGGTTGCTAAAAGTGTTGGTACACCTATTAGTTATAGGAAGATATCTAGGATACTTGGTATATCCAAAGATGAGGTACGGAAAATAATTTCTCTTTTCACATACACTGGGCTTATCCATATAGTGGAGAGAATGGGTAAAACCTCAGAAAGAATACTTGCTCCAAAAAAACTATACCTAGGAGACACAGGTTTCTTTGCAGTGTTAACCGATAACATAAATCTAGGCTCCCAAGTAGAAAATACTGTATATCTAAAACTAAAGGAGAAAGGTATTGTAAGATACTATTATACCTCAGGTTACGAAGTTGATTTTATAGTTGGAGATAAGGCATATGAATCAAAATATCGTGATGATATAGAAAACTTGGATAATATAAGGAAACTGAGAGGATATGAAAGAATAGTGATAACAAAAAATTTGGAAAAAGAAGATGAAATGAAATATATTCCACTCTGGTGATTCCTAAGATTCTATTGAGCTACCAATAGAAAAAAAAGAAATTTTTTTTTTCAAAAGGATTTCAATAATATCCACAATCAGGAATTACAGAAAAATGATATTTCAGAATCTAACAACAGGGGGTTTAAGATTTGATAACACTAACATCTAGGAAATAATAACCACAAGATATGGGATAACAGTGGGTTGTTACTATCTTATTCTATCTTATTTCTAGGATAGGTTTTATATACCCTTCTTCTCTGTTTTCCATCCTTTATCCTAAATCACATCTAGTAATAACTTAGTATACAGGCGTAGTGGTATTATCTCATAAATCTTATAATGAAGATATTGTTTTTCTAATAAGAGATATTCTCTCATCAACAAAGAAGTTGTAGAGTTAGAATCATTATGAAAAAGAAACGTCTACTTGAAGAGTTAAAAAGGAATCCAAAGAATATTCGTTTTGAAAGGTTATGTCGAATTGCAGAATCTTTTGGATTTAGATTCAGAGGTGGAAAAGGTAGTCATCGAATCTACACACGTGAAGGAGTACAAGAAATACTAAATTTTCAAAACGTGGATGGTAAAGCAAAACCTTATCAAGTAAAACAGTTTATAAAGATAATAGAGAAGTATAATCTCCTGGAGGATGACAGAGAAGATGTATAAGTATGCCATAGAAATCTTTTATAGTGAGGAGGATGAAGGATATATAGCAGTGGTACCAGAGTTACCCGGGTGCTCAGCTTTTGGGAAAACAGAGGAAGAAGCACTTAGAGAAATAAAAATAGCTATAGAACTCTGGTTAGAAACAGCGGAAAAGGAAGGTAGAGAGATACCTAAGCCACATGGAAAAGAAATCCTTAATCTATTCTATAAACAAAAATTCCATAGCACTACACAGCCATCTACATAAAACCTTATCCATTGGTTTTTTAACTACTAAATATGTAAATATTTTATAACCTCATCAGATCCATGCTATTAGAATCTCTATCCAAACTCTAATAACCTAAATGGATGCTTCACCACTAGGATTTAGGAAATGATAACACTAAGATATAGGATATTACACCACTAAGATATGGGATTTATCACCACTAGTATATGGGATTTGCTACCACTAGGATTCGGGGAATTTGCCACTAAAATTTAGGATTTGGTAGCACTAGGATTTGGGAAATGAAACCACTAGGATATGGGAAATTTTTTACCACAAGATATGGGAAAAACAGTTTTATAGTAGCACCAAACCTGGAACAAAACTGGGTAAGTGTTTTTTACTATCTTAATTCACTTGGGCTGATGAAGAATTTAAATTGGAAAATAA
>QMTB01000253.1 GCA_003649845.1 Thermoplasmata archaeon
TCCTCATGCAATTCCTTAGGAATAGATATTGTGCTGTATTTTACCATGATGACTTATTTAGAAAATACATATATAATTTACTGTTACTTAATATCATCTATCAATACTTTCTTTAACTTATATCCTTTTGGGCATTCTACATCTCCAATAACTTCTACTATCTTATATTCTTTCTCCTTTATTTTTGGGGTGCATGCTTCAAATTCTTCGCACAAAACATTATTGCATTTGATGCTGCGATAATTCACAGCCGTCGCCTCCGCCTCCTTTTCTTTTATGTTAACCTCTGCTGGAAGCTTTTCCACCTCTACAACAATTACCCCTTCATCATGCAGCTTGCAATTATGGGACTTCTCTCTTATTTTAACAATTTTGTATGTCCTCCCTTCTTGCAAATTTGAACAAACAGTTTTTAGGCGGCAGTTTTTACATTTTTGTGTAATACCTAAATAAATAAATTCATCTCCTACTTTTGCGAGTTTTTTTCCAATTAAAGTAATTAAAACCATTATGCCACCCCCGTTATTTTAACCAATTTTTCAGCCGCCTCTTTTGTTATTCCATCTGTTCCCAAAATTGTATATCTCTCCGGCCTTACTTTATGAGCCATTGTTAAAGCTTTAACAACATCTCTTTTAGTGATGCCCAATTCCTTAGCTGTTGTTGGAGCGCCAATTTCTTTCAAAGCATCTCTTATGCTCTCCCAATCTCCACCATGCAAATACATCATCATGATGGCGCCTACACCGCACTGCTCTCCATGCATTGCCTTTCCTGGTGCAATCCTATCCAAAGCGTGAGAAAACATGTGCTCTGCTCCGCTTGCAGGGCGAGAGGAATTTGCAACACTCATGGCTACGCCAGATACAATCATTGATTTGACGGCAAGCCATACACCTTCTTCTATTCCAGGCTTAATAAATTTTGCATTTTCTATAAGTGTTTCTGCCGCAGTCTTTGCAAGAGCTGCTGCAAAAGAGCTATAATATTCTCCTTTAAGTCTTTTGGCAAGCTCCCAATCTAAAATGGCTGTCAAATTTGATATTACGTCTGCACATCCTGATGCAAGCATTCTGTAAGGTGCTTTAGAAATAATGGCAGTATCTGCAAGAATGGCGAGAGGGGAACGAGCTTCTTTGGATATAGAAACCCCATTTTCCTTTATGGAGGCGCGAGGCGAGGCAATACCATCGTGAGATGCAGCAGTAGGTACGCTAATGAAAGGAACTTTATTTTTGAAAGAAGCTAATTTTGCAATATCTATTACACTTCCTCCTCCCACAGCAACTAAAAAATTTACTTCAATTCTTTTTGCTGTTCTATATACTCTCCTCACTTCCTTCATTATTGCTCTTTCAACAATAATTTCATGAACTTCATATTTTTTATTAAGAGATGAAATAACTCTATCTCCTGCAATCCTCTTTGTTGTTTCATCATGAACAATTAGGCAGCGACCTTCAATATTCAATCTCTCACATAATTCTACTATGTCATCTATTACTCCATGTCCAACTACTACATCTCTTGGAAATTCCATGAGTTTTTGTTTACTGAATGGCATTATAAATTGTATTTCCCTCGTCCATATAGTTTTTTTGCTTCCCCAAAAGTTTTTAATACATTTTTACATAAGTAAATATGAAGAAGTTATTTATGGCAGGATTGTTAGTTGCTATTGCTTTATATGGTTTGGCACAGCCAACAATAAATAGTGTTAGCGATGCCCCGGATCCTGTTGAAGTGCCAGGATATAATAACATTACCGCAGATATAACCAATGCTACACAAGCATATGTTGAAATTTATTATCCAAATGCAACCTTAATGGGGAACTATTCTATGAGTTATATTGCTCCAAGCACATGGTATTATAATCATAGCCATGCTTATCCTGACCCCTTAGGCACTTATTCTTATGTCGTTAAAGCATATAACGCAACAGGATGGAGCAGCTCCGCTACATACAATTTTGTTTTGCAAGATACAACATCTCCTTCTTCAAGTGTAGATGCAATGGCATATTGGCATAAGGCAGCAGTTGTTGTAACAGCTACAGCAACAGATAATTATGCATTAGCTAATGTTTCTTTATGGTATAGATATAGCAGCGACAATGCTACATGGGGCTCGTGGACTTTCTTTTCAAAAGATACTACGCCTCCATGGCAATGGACGTTTAATTTTCCAAATGGAGAAGGCTATTATGAGTTTTACAGTATAGCAAATGATACTGCTGGCAATACTGAAGCTGCTCCAGGAACAGCAGATGAGATTGCAGCATATGATGCAACATCTCCTTCCTCAAGCGTAAATGCAATGGCATATTGGTATACTTCCCTGCCTATTACTGTTACAGCCTCAGCTTCTGATGCTCTTTCTGGCGTGAAACAGGTTACTTTATATTATAGATACAGTAGCAATAATGCTACATGGGGTTCATGGCAAAGCTTTGCTACAGATACAACACCTCCATGGCAATGGAATTTTAATGCACCCAATGGGGATGGCTACTATGAACTTTATACCATAGCAGAGGATAATGCAAGTAATGTTGAAACATCTCCTCCTACAGCAGATGAAAGCATAGGCGTTGATACTGCAACACCCTCAACAACCATACAGGCA
>QMTB01000254.1 GCA_003649845.1 Thermoplasmata archaeon
GAGATACCCGGAGAGGTAGATGTTTTAATAGATAGGAGGTAGGGTTTGCGTTTTAAAATTTTCACAAAAGATATTAGACATTCAAATATTCATTATTCTAAAAACTCTAGGGGAGGCGATAGAAAAGAATGGAATGGAGAAAATCAGGTTTTGAAGCCCACCATGTTGAACGAGTTGAAGGAGATGGGGGAGTTAGAGTATGTAATCAAAAATACTACTAGACTCAACATTCCTGTGAAGTTAAATCCGAAAACAGCGACATTATTAGATATCGGTATATGGGCTTACTTTGAGAAGCGGTTATCAATTTCAACGATTGAGAAAAGACTCAGATATCTAAGGTTTATGATGAACCATGTAGTACCTGTTAATCTACAGAATCCTACTTATGAAAACTTCAGGAATCATATGGTTTATCGAGAGGTTGTTGAGAATGCTGGTCCAAATGCTCTTATCCATGAATGGAAAGCGTATAAGATGGCATTGGAATCTTTTGGTATACCAGCTTTTCCATATAAACCACCATCTGAACCTAAACACAGAAGAATGGAGATACCATATCCTGATATAGTACGTCAGTTCTTCAACTATGGGTATAGTAGGAAGGATTCTTATGAGAATGCATTATACCAATACTTGTTTTATCATAGTTTCCTAATCGGCTGGAGAACTCCAAGTGAAATCATTGAGTTAACTGTTGATGATATCCATTTTGAAGGTGAGGATAGAGGTTATATCACTATTACTGAAACTAAGAAACATAGGAGGAAGAGAACTGTTCTTCCAGAGAGTTTTATCTTAACTTCTAAATCCCATAAGAGTTTTCGGAATTGGCTGGATATCTGGCGTCCAAAGGTGGAGAATCAATATTCTGGCAATGCATTATATCTTAGACCTGATGGTAAACCTTTTACCATAAACCATTTAAGAAGGAAAATGAGCGAGTATGGAAGGAGAATCTGGGAACCATTTAGACCTTATGATGTACGTCATTGGTGTGCAGTTGCTAGGCTTATAGAAACCAAGGTTACAAGTGGGAGATATGATACTTGGTTTGTTAAAAACTGGCTTGGTCATGAGGATTTGAAGACCACTGAGGGGTATATTCATTTCGCTGACCTCTATTATCGACAATATCCGTATAGTTGGCTTAAACATGCCCTCAGACCCCATAAGTCAGTAACTTATAGGGGAGGAAAGCATGAAGCTTTACAAAGTAAAGGTTCGGGAAGAAATCGGCGTTTTTTGGCGTCTCTTCCCGAAATTACTCCATATGACATTGATGGGCCCGCCGAGATTTGAACTCGAGTTACCAGCACCCCAAGCTGGAAGGATGCCAAGCTACCCCACGGGCCCAGAGGTATTTCTACATTATAATCTCACTACAAAAACTTAATTGAAAAAATTAAAAAACCTAAATAGTGATTCCTAGCGAGGAAAGAATATAGTTTTTATAGGAAAACTGTAATTACAGTAAAAAGTAGAGGGCCAGTAGCTTAGCTTGGTTGGAGCACCCGGCTGATAACCGGGAGGTCAAGAGTTCGAATCTCTTCTGGCCCACTTTTTTCTACTCCTGTTAAATCGAGGTAACATCTTTAAAAATAGCGAGTTGTTGATTTTTGCAACCATTGTTTCAATTATTCTCTCATGCAGGTTTAAGTACTAAACTAATCCAATCCTCTAGTTTATTATCTTGTTATGAGGAGATCCATTATGATGGAAGATACATCTATCTATAATGATAAATCAATGCTATTATTCTTCTAGTATTTGGTCAAATTCATATGAGTCCCATGTTTTCTCACCCATTGCAATCTCTATCTCTATAGGTGTTAGAATAGGTTTCTTATACATTAGATAGTCATCTATTGCTATCCTAGGACATGCTGTAGATATATAGCAATCTATATAGGTAAATCCTTCTAGAGAAACCGGGGAGAACATATCCATAGTTAGAATATAAGCTGTTTTACCTTTGCTTACTAATAGTTTTTTTATCTCCTCTGCTTTCTCTAGTCTTTGTTGCCCTATTTTTAATCCAACTATTATACCATAGGTTTGAGCTGTTTTTGCTAAAGCTATAGCACCATATCTCTGCCTAAGTATACTATCTTTTTTATCTTCTATCTCCTGGTATCTTATTTTTTTAGATATTGGGTCAACTGCTATAACTGGTTTTTTTGTCGATAGTCTTAAACCTAATGGATGAAACATTCCGCTTCCAATAAATAGAAATTTATCTACTCTATCAGCAATTTTTATTCCAGCTGTGAAGTTACATCCAAGGATTTGTCCTCTATGAGCTATTCTTCTATCACCATTTGATATAATTGGATTGAATCCTTTTTCTTTGAGATACTCTTCTACCTCAGAGAGTTTATGGATATGCTGAGCGATAGTAGTGAGTCCAATATTTTTATCCTCTAATAATGGTATTGCTTTTTCAACAACTGGTATAATATCTTCTCTGGATAAAGCGTTTATATAAAAAGTAGGTATACTGTTTTTATCGACTATTGATGGTATTGGGAGGTGACCTAGATTTATTATTAAATCTATTTTGAGAGATGAAATCTTATTAGAAATTATATCACATGCTCCATAGCATGGATC
>QMTB01000255.1 GCA_003649845.1 Thermoplasmata archaeon
GATTCATCTATATGATCAATTGCTACTTGTTCATTTTGATATTCAACAGCGGGTCTAATCGGGGTCACCAGCATTAAAATTATTATTATACCACCAAACACAATTTTTTTCATATTTCCCCCTCTAAACCTACTTTTGTTTCTTCTCTCCCAATGCTAGACTCAAGGCACTATATAATCCAGCATCGAGCATCTCTAGATACTATATACCATAGGCAATATATAAATGTTGTCCTAGAGGGCACCCCACTAGTTTAGAGTTGATGAAAATGTTAAAACTTCATAAAGGGAATATTGAACCTCTGCAACACCACAACTTATAGCTGGTGTCACACCCATCTTTTATCCAATTCTCACTCGATCTCTCGCTTAACTTCCAGTGAGGTTTGAGATAGTTTATGGAAGACAGCATAACCAAAGATCGCATCCTTTAACCATGTTAACAATCGAGCAACTCTTTTTGGTTCTTCTAACCAATATAGAATCTCTGAGAAACGAGTTCAGGTTCTCTATGAGTGCTGTGCTTATGGTTTTACCTATACCCTATCTCCTGAATTTATCTTATCAACCTTTTCACCACTGACACCAAACAAAACTATAGGTATAGAACCTACCGGTTTTATGGTTAAAACGACTCTTGTTGATCAACACCAGTTATAGGTTTCTTACCTTTTACACTAAGATACTTAGTGATAAAATTTTTCATAACCCTGATATCCATCTATAAGAACCAGCTTAACCCTTCCTCTAAATCTTTTTAACTTCTCGAATAACTCTTCCAATGTATCATCATCTCTCTTACCAACAACAAAATCTACGATGAACTTGTTCCTTGGATCATATGCCAGCCAACCATAAAACTTCTTCTCACCTTGTAACTTAACATATATTTCATCGATCTCTATAACCTCTGGCAGGTAATCTGATAGAATGAGTGTATAATCCTTGAACTTCTAAAACTGCAGGATTACCTACTTAAGTATACCTCTTATTGTACTCTCTGTAGTATCAAACAATGGAGGCACAATGCTCATAGAATAACCTGTTAGAAAAAAGATAGACCATCTTGAGTATCTCATCATCACTTAATCTTCTCTTGTAAAACAAATGTTCCATACCTCTGATTGAATATCTTCCTACATGTATTATATCTATACCTCTGTACTCTATTCCTTTGAAAACCATATTTTACCACATAACCTGAGTTACAATAAGGACATCTAGGAATATCCTCCTCCACCTCCTCTTTTAATTTAATAATACTCTTCTGCATCCCCATCCAACTAAAATATTTATGAAACACTACCCTCTCTATAAATCAACTCTTCCTTGACAATCTGTCTCTCTAGAAGATCTCGAGGTGAAATTTTTACTTGAGTAGTATCAAATCCTCTTAGCCCCTCATTATCTTTTATCTCTAATCTTACTGTATAGAGCCCTTCGGGAAAAGTGTGCATCACATGTGGGGAATCAAGCCATGTAGTATCCCATTCGCCATCTCCATTCCAATCCCATCTATATCCAGTTATGTAGCCATCTGGATCATAGCTACTCGAGGCATTGAGAGTCAAAGTTTTTGCGTGAGTATGGTAAGGACCACCAGCATTGGCAATAGGGGGAGAATTATCTTTATAAATTTCTACTTCCATCAGTTTGCCTTTTTTAATGGTGGTTTGAGCAAAGGAGTCTCCTAGGAGAAGATAAACAGCAGATGTTTCGATTCTACATTCTGCCGAAAAGTTGTAAGTTTTTCCAGATATACAGTTTAGAATTAGGTTTTTCTCAATTATTCCATTATTAGAACTAGAAAAATCTACAAGGGGATCGTTCTTATCAGTATGTCTACTAATATTAATTACCCTTGTAGTATATAATGGGGTGTCATTGATATAAAAACATATTTCCGCTTTGGCTTCAAAAGCTCCTATTCCAAGTCCTCCGATGTTTCCTTTTACATTTGCAGTAAAATTGTATATGAAAGTTATATTATAAGTCCCGTTAGAGGGGCATACCCATGATCCTTTGTATATTAACCAAGCATTTGCCCATCCCCGGGAAGTTCGTACTGCATGTACCTTTGAGGATATCCAGCCCTGAGAAGAGTATGCTACTCCACTCCAAGAAGCATTTGCGTGGAGAATAGTTTTTTTGTAGCCGTCTACATAGCAATTATCCCAAGGTGGTTCAAAAACCTGTGTGTATGCTGTACTGCTAATAGAGAACATCACTACTAATAGTATACTAAATAGTGGAAATGTAAACAATCCACTTTTAATATTCATCCCCCTTTAACTCTTTTTATTTTTCTTGAGATATTAGTTGGAATAATTTTAGAAAATACTTGGTAATGTTAAGGTTGCCATTGTTAAATGGATGTATTGTATTTTCATTAAATAAGATTTCTTTGAAATATGATCCCTGGTTCTTTAAAAGCTTAATGGTTATGTTAAATGTTGCCCAGTCGCTTATCATGTTTTCATCATCCTTTGCTTTAACTTTAATAGTATAGTCTCCTCTCTTTTCCCAAACATGTGAAACTGTAACTTCGATTCCAGAGGAGTAAGGTCCTATCCATGGTGTATCTGTTCCATCACCCCAATCTATATAATAATA
>QMTB01000256.1 GCA_003649845.1 Thermoplasmata archaeon
GTCAAAAGATTTGTAGAGGGAGCTATGTTGCCCGAGGATGGATACCACATGAGGTGGCAGTATTTTTTGAACGTAGATGAAGAGCCTAAGCTATGTTCAAATTTTTTAACCAGACAAATAAGAGACAACAATCCATTTGAATTCGTGAAAAAATACTATGAGACTTTAAAAACTTCAGACAGATTGGCAAAAGAACAATACACTGATCTAAAGCTGTATCTTTCAGATGCAATGCTGGTGAAAATAGATAGAATGAGTATGGCGAATTCCTTGGAGGTAAGAGTTCCTTTTTTAGATCATGAGTTAGTGGAGTTCTCTTTTACTATTCCCAGTCAATTTAAATTAAGGAGGTTTACAACAAAGTACATTCTCAAAAAAGCTGCTTCATCAATCCTGCCAAGAGAAATAATAAAGAAGAAAAAGGAGGGGTTCAGTATTCCAATTAAGAATTGGCTTAGGAATGAGATCAAAGAATATGCGGAGAGTATCTTATTATCCGATTCCCCTGCCCTAGAATACTTTAATAAAAAATACATAGAAAAGCTTATATATGAACACAATAAAAATAAAAAGGACAATAGTCATAAACTATGGGCTCTCCTAAATTTCGTATTATGGCACAAAAATTATATCGAGGTTTAAAATGAAAATCATGCTTGTATTTCCACCAAAAGGATTTACTTCAAAAGAAATGCTACCACCACTTGGATTAGCATATGTAGCAGCGGTATTGGAGAAAAACAAATACCAAGTGGAAATTGTGGATGCATTAGTAGAAAATTATTCTTGGAATAAACTAAAAAAGAAATTTACAGAAGAAAAACCCGATGTTGTTGGCATCACCGCTCTAACAGAAAACCGTTTTGAAGTTTTCAAAACAGCAGAAATCGCTAAAAATTCTTTGCCAAATTCCACTATCGTTTTGGGAGGACCACACGTTTTTCACACCGCTCAAGATACATTAGAACATATTAGACCAGTGGATGTAATAGTAAGAGGAGAAGGTGAATATACTATGTTGGAATTATGTAATAAGCTAAAAAACAATGAACCACTTGATGACGTAAACGGTATCAGTTTTAGAAAAAATGGGGAGATAATCCACAATAAACCAAGAGAACTTATACGAAATCTTGATGAATTACCATTTCCAGCCTACCACCTATTGAAGTTCGAAAAATATAACTTTAAACTAGATGTGCCCGGAAAAGGTAAGTTGAGGGCAGCATCTATTGTAACAAGTAGAGGTTGTCCTTTCCATTGTGTTTTTTGCGAGACAAGTCTAGTTTTTGGAAAAAGATGGAGAGCCAGGAGTCCGGACAACATAATCAAAGAAATAGAGTTTTTGCAGGATACATATAACATAAAAGCATTATGGTTCAACGATGATACCTTCACTCTAAGCAAAAAGCGGATCATCGATTTTTGTAATTTACTAATCGAAAAGAATATTGAGATATATTTCACCTGTTCTATCAGGGTAGATACCGTCGACAAAGAGCTACTAAAGCTCATGAAGGATGCTGGATGCTACAAAATCTTTTATGGTGTTGAATCAGGCAGTCAGAAAATATTAGATGATGTCGTTGGCAAAAGAATTACCATCAAACAGATTAGACAGGTTTCCAAGTGGTTAGATGAACTTGGAATTATAAAGAATCCAAGTTATGTCATCAGTTTTCCCGAAGAAACGTATGAGGATGCAATGAAAACCCTGCAACTAATGAAAGAGATTGGTGGTGAACCATCATTTAGTTTCTTGAAAATATATCCTGGAACGGATGTTGAGCATATCGCAAGACAAAAGGGCATCCTTCCAAAAGATTTCTCGTGGTCTTTAAAGTCAAGTATGAAAGAGATCGAAACCATACCTATTGTACATGGAAATGCACCAATTTTCAGAGATAAACTATCTTGGGAAGAAATATCGGAGATTGCTGTCCAGTGGGCGAGAATGAGGAAATATCCTCTCGCAAAAAAGATACCTTCCATCCTCAAAAATTTAAAATCCCGAGAGGATCTAGAAAGATACCTTTCGATTTTCAAAGCTTATGTGAAAAGTTTCTTAAAACGAGACAAAACAGTAGGAGGTTAAAATATGAAGGTAGGAAATTTAATAAAACTCACAAAAATCTTTTTGAACTATAAATTGAAAAGAGATACATTAAGCTATCTACCAATAAGACTCTGGATTGAACCGACCTCACATTGTAACCTTAAATGTATTATGTGCTTAAACAAAGATCTCCCCCCAGGGAAAAAAGGATACATGGATTTTGAAGTATTCAAAAAAATTATCGACGAAGTCAAAGGGCATACTCATGATATTTCGATTCATCACCGTGGTGAGTCGCTTCTGCATCCGAAACTTCCTGACATGATTCGATATGCCACGGAGTCTGGTGTGTATGTAAAATTACACACCAATGCGACCTTATTGTCAGAAAAAAAATCAATTGAATTAATAGAATCCGGTTTAAACCTATTATCATTTTCTTTCGATGGCTATGGTAAGGAAGAGTATGAAAAAATTAGGATCGGAGCTAATTTTGAGAAAACCTTAGAAAATATTAAAAATTTCATTAAAATCAGGGAAGATCTAGGGAGAAA
>QMTB01000257.1 GCA_003649845.1 Thermoplasmata archaeon
ATTATTAAATATCCTCCTCTATAGTAATAGGTTGGGGGAATGAATATAATATTGAGGGTATGGTTTATCTCATTTATACTATTTTTTTCTACTGTTCCATATTCTATGGTATCTTCAGCCAAAGGTGTAGCTAATTGGACTGTTATGTATTATATATGTGGTGATTCAAATATCAAAGATTATGTTGAATCTCTACTTGAAAACCTATCGCATATAGGTTCAACTAAAGATTTTAATCTAATTATTTTTGTAGATAGATATGGAGAGGATGATTTCCATATCTATTATATAGGTAAGAAAGGTGCTTTTATTGAGATAAGTACTAGTTTAGGTTGGCCTAGTGAGATAGATACCGGTGATCCTGATATACTTAAAATCTTTTGTGCTCAGATGATGCGTCTCTATCCAGCTAAATATTATGCTTTAATTCCATATGCGAGTGGTGGAACAGGATGGCAGAGGTTTTGTTTGCCCGATAGACATCCAAAAACCCGAGGTGTATCTCTACCTGATCTATCTAATACATTAGAATTTATATTTAATAGAACTCATCATAAAATAGATTTAATGTTTGGATCCTGTGGAACAGGAGTAATTGAACTGGCATATGAGGTTGCACCATATGTAAACTACTTAGTATTAACACAAGATTGTTTATCAAGAGAACATCTAGTGGAGAGATTCTATCAAGCTACTTGGGATGTGAGAAATAATTCTAATCTAACACCTGAGGAGTTTGGTAAACGAGCAGTTATTCATCTTAAACCTGAATGTTTCTACTATCAAGAATCCTACTATAATAAGACACTACCTAATTGGATTAAAATATTAAATAACTCTACATTCAAAGGTTTACATACAGTTTTATTCTATGATTCTACAGCTGTTATAAATACAAGTAGAGTTAACAAACTAGTATCAAAAATAGATCAATTGGCATACTATCTATTGGATCATATAGATGATAAAAGATTTTTAGATGGTATATCTAAAGCTAGAAGTCAGACTAGGGAATATGGAAAATGTTTCCCTAAATTCTATTTCCTAGAACCAATCTATAATAAAACTCGTTTTGAGTTTATGGCATACGACTGTTTCATAGATATAAAGGACTTCATCGGACATTTAAAAGAAACCATCTATGATAGCCAACTTGAATTTCTATGTAATAATATTATCAATGGAATAAATGAAACAGTATCTGCTATTAAAAAAGTTCCAGGTGATCATTCTAATGGACTTAGCATCTATTTTCCACAAGAAAAAATATTGTATAATAAATATATATTCTATGGTAAAATACCTTATCCATATGAATCCTTAAGTTTCTCTAAGAATACAAATTGGGATGAATTTCTAAAAGCTTATCTTAAAATATAAGATATATGTGGTTTTAATTCTCTTCTTTAGATTTCTTTTTACCCACCAGCTTCTTATCTTTGTTATAAAATTATTCCTATCTCGATCCCTGGAATTTATATCATTTATCTATACATTTGAATGATGACTTTAGGAATGAAATTGTTAAATCTTCAATTTGAGTAAATTTATGTTGATAAGATATTATATATCTAATTTTTTAACATATATTACATTTATATCTTAAGAAATATATTTATATACAGAGTTATATCTTCATGTTATACCCTCTGAATGTAGGAGCTGGAAAAATAAAGGGGGAGAATATTAGGGAGTGTGAATGTGATATGAAAAAAACATTGTTAGGTGTTTTTATTTGTATGATGTTAGTTGGTACTGTTCTACCTATAACAGGGTTTGTTATTGCTGGAGATGAGTATGATCCTGAGATTGTTGATGGTCTAGATGAACCTGCTGTTGTCAGTTATCTAGATATTATATCGGCATGGTTTTATGAGAAGGAGGATATGCCTGATTATTTGTTTGTCGGATTGAAATTAAAAGAGATCAACACTATCCCCCCACAACAACATATGAGTATAATCTGGGAGTATAACGGAACTGAATGTACCGCTACAATATGGTCTCTTGGTAGTGAACCATGGTTTAGTTTTGCTGCTGGCTATGGCAATGGTTTTTGGTTTCAAAGGCATTTTCATGTCATTAAAGGAGAATATAATAAGGATACAGGTATTATAACTATGGAGATTCCAAAAGATGTCATTAAAAGCCCTAGGAAGGGTGATGTATTGACACATACATTTGCTTTATCATTTGAAAGATTTGGTTACCTTGGAAGTCTAGGATTCGACCGACAAATATTTGTCAAATTACTTTCAATGTTAATTCAAAAATCTTTAAGAGATCTCGCTCCTAATACTGGCTATGGAAGAGATTATATCATTCAATATGGAGCTTAAATCTACCTACCTAAAATATCTGGGATAGTCGTAATGAAAGTAGATGGCATCTAACCTCTCCAAAAAACTCTCATCCAACAAATGGAGTCATTTTTAAAAAATCATCTTTTCATTTTTCCTATATTTAATAGTGATGGATACTACTGATGGAATAAGTGATATTTATTTCCATGTGGGTTTAATACTATGGATCTATTCTGATTGGAATAGCAGATATTAAGAGATTTTATTTTGCTTGGAAAGATGAAAGGTACTATATAATTG
>QMTB01000258.1 GCA_003649845.1 Thermoplasmata archaeon
GGGTATTTCTATACTTTTAAGTTTGGGTAAACCTCTTCTCCTAGCAGTTTGTGGGTCGGGTTTGGGCACAGACATCTATTAGACTTTAGTGTATGTGTGTAGTGGATTCTGTATAATTTCCTCGGTCTTTCCGATTTCAACAATATTTCCCAGATACATTATAGCTATTCTCTGATCTCTTGCAAAATATCTGGCAATTGCAAAGTCATGGGTAATAAATAGATATGCAGTCTTAATCTTTTTCTTAAGATTTAAAAGTAGATCTAGAATCTCTATTCTTAAAGATGCATCTAACATTGATACAGCCTCATCAGCCACTATAAATTTAGGTTTAACACTTATAGCTCTCGCAATAGCTATTCTCTGAAGCTGTCCTCCACTAAGTCTACAAGAATATCTTTTGAAAAAGTCTTCTGGAGGAACTAGACCAACCATTGTTAAAAGTTCGGCAGCCATTTTTCTAGCCTCCTTTCTATTTTTAGCAATCTTATAATGGAGTAGAGGAGGTGTTAGGGCTGAGAGAACATTTCTCATAGGATTAATTGTAGTATATGGATCCTGCGGTATTAACTGAGCATTTCTCCTATACTCTTTAAATTCCTCTCCTTTCAACGACCATATATCCTTATAGGCGTTATTGAGGTAATATAATATACGTCCCCTATCCTGTCTCAGTAATGCAAGCATTAGTTTTCCTAAAGTACTTTTTCCACATCCGGACTCACCAACCAAGGCTAAAATTTCATTTTCACCAATCTCTATACTTACATTTTCTACAGCCTTTATATGCTTCTTAGCGCCAAACATACTTCCGACTTCAAAAATCTTAGATATATTTTCAGTTTTTAATAAAGGATTTGGCATATATCTCACCATTCCCTTAATCTTGGATTAAATATCTTATCTATACCGTTGCTTAGAAAGACTAGGCTTACCTGCAATATAATTATGACAAATGAAGGCGCAATTATGTACCAGCATCCGGCTCCGGTTATTGTACCTACATAAGCTTGAGCCATATGTATCATTGCACCCCAGTTGCCAGGAGTATATGGTATGAGGCCTAAAGCCATAAGTCCGGTATAGCTATAAACTGCGCTTACAGAACTTAACATAAAGTTTATAGCTATATATGGCATAGCGTTAGGCAGTATTTCTTTAAAAATTATATGAAACTTGCTTAAACCTAGACATTTATCTACCTCTATAAATGGTTCCTGCTTTATTGACAATACTTGAGATCTTACAGATCTGGCTAGACCTGCCCAAGATGTTATACTTAATAGGAATGCTATCATTAGAATGTTTACTGTAATGCCTGATTGGAGTAGCCATGTAGCTATTATCATCAGCAATGGGAATCCAGGTATCGTTAAAAATATGTCGATGAGAGTTGTCACTATTATATCTACCTTACCACCTATATATCCGGCGATTAAACCTATTATTGTTCCCAAACCAATTGTTACAAATCCTGCTAGAAATGCGGCTATCAATATGTCTCGTCCACCATTAACAATTTGTGCAAAAATATCTCTTCCAGCAAAATCTGTACCCAATGGATGTTTCCAAGAGGGTGGTTGATATCTCTCCTCCATATTAGGCTCTAAGCTTAATGGTACAAATATTGGACCAATTATAGACATCAGTATATATATAATTAATACTATGAGTCCAAACAGCGCTCTCTTATCCTTAGATAATATTTTTAGAGGAATATAGATATAGTCATATAAGATTCTCTTAAAAATTCTTATTATTTTATTTTCATTCATACATACCACCTCTCCTAATCCTTGGATCCAGCAATCCATATAATAGGTCTGCTATAAAGTTTGAGATAACAACGGCAGAGGTTATTAATAGAAAACCTCCTTGAATTAATGGATAATCTCTCCATGAAAGAGCTAAACCTATGATTTGGCCTATACCATTATATGCAAAATATGTCTCTATAAATACAGAGCCTCCAAACATATATCCTAAATGTATAGCGAAGCTTGTAAACAGTGGTAGAAGAGCGTTTCTACCGACATAGGTTCTAGAAATACGGCTTGACTTTAGTCCTCTAGCTTCAGCTGCAACTACATAGTCTTCTCCTAAAACTCTTATAGCGCTACCCCTCATGGCTAGAGCCCATCCACCAAAACTTGTGAGAACATATGCCATTATTGGAAGGAATGAATGGTAGAGTACGCTTGAAATAAATTCGATTGTAAATCCAGGTTTAATCGATATATCGTAGCTACTTCTAGCTGGAAATATTGGATAATATATTGCAAAGAAATATAATAATAGTAATCCTAGAATAAAGTTTGGTGTAGCTCTAGATATGGATGTTATAACTGATGCTGCATTATCGAATACTCCTCCCCTTCTGTATGCCATTAAGATACCTATACCTATACCGATAATGAATGAGATAGTTAAGGATATTGAGAGTAAAAAGACTGTCCATGGAAGGCCGTAAAGAAGAGCTTTAAGTACTGGTTGATGTGTAATATAGCTTTCACCCCAACTTCCATGCAATAGGGTAATCATATACTTTATATATTGTAACCATAATGGGTCTTTTAATTCTACACCATATAATCCATAC
>QMTB01000259.1 GCA_003649845.1 Thermoplasmata archaeon
CTCATAGGTAGTATAATTCTGATACTTATCACTACAAGTTTCACTGGTTGTGTAAAGAATTGGAATCCTAGATATGGTATCAAATATAAAGTAGAGGTAGTAAAGGTTATAGATGGTGACACTTTTGATGTAATTCTACCAAATGGTACCATAGGACGTATAAGGTTATTAGGTGTAGATTGCCCGGAGACTACAGCTGAGAATAATAAGAGATATGAGTATGATAGTATAGTAGATCTAGAATGTCTTGCAACATATGGTTTAGAAGCCAAGGATTATGCAGAAAATATACTTACAAATAAAATAGTTTATATACAATTTGACCCTCAAGCAGGTTTCAAAGGATACTATGGTAGATGGCTGGCATATATATTCCTATTAAACCAGACAGATTTCGGAGAAGAACTACTTAAACATGGATATGCTAGAGTCTATGTAGAAGGAAACTTCTCTAAAGAAGATTGTTATCTTAATATAGAAAACCAAGCTATAGAGAATAAAACAGGTTTATGGAGTTGTCCATCTAAGGAAACATATGGTATAGTAATACTAACTGTACACTATAATGCAGAGGGTAGAGATGAAGAAAATCTAAATGATGAATATGTTGTTATCAAAAATATTGATACAACACCTATAGATGTAACAGGTTATAGGTTAAATGATGAAGTAAATCACACCTATTATTTCCCAGAACATTATATCATTGAACCAGGTGTAATAGTTAAAATCCATACAGGTTCAGGTAATAATACAGAATATGACCTCTATTGGAATAATGATTATCCTATATGGAATAATAATGGTGACACTGCTTATCTATGGAATGCAGATGATATCTTAATTGACACATACCGCTGGGGTTGATTTCATTCTTTTAAAAAATCAATAAATTTTAAGGAAAGATTTATCAATTGTAAGAATTATCTTGTTATCCAACAAAAAGATAATTTCAAATGGAGGATAAAAACCAGATGACTCGTATTAGATTTATTGGTAAATTTAGGACATTAAAACCTTCGCTTTCTCCCAAAAAACCTTCTCCAGATAAAGAAGAGACTATCTCAGAGGAAACTAATGCTATAAATCCTCAAGAAGAAATATCTAAACCTAGAATCTTAGCTGAATATAAAGAAACAATTTATGCACATCCATCGATAGAAAAAACAAGGGGTAGAAACTTTGAATTCATTGAAACCTCTATTGACACCTTAGATAAGAACAAATCTAAATCTGAGATTGAGAGAGCAGTTGATAGAATCCTTGCTCGTAAATATAAGAAATAGTATCGGAATGTTCTATGATTTCTGTTCTACGATTAGGTCATCGTCCTTTTAGAGATAAACGTATAACCACACATGTAGCTTTAGTAGCTAGAGCTTTCATGGCAGATGAGATATTTATTGATACGAAAGATGAGGAATTAGAAAGAACAATTAACTCTGTATGTGATCGTTTTGGCAACTCTTTTTCAATTAAAACCGGTGTAAACTCCTATAATTTAGTTAAAAACTGGAGGGGTATAATTGTGCATTTAACAATGTATGGAGCTGATTTAAGAAAGACGATACCAAAGATACCAAGAGACAAAGATATACTAGTAGTTGTAGGATCAGAAAAAGTGCCACCGTTTTTTTATGAACATGCAGATTTTAATATATCCATTGGAAATCAGCCTCATTCAGAAGTAGCGGCTTTAGCAATATTCCTAGATAGATTTACAGAAGGTAGATGGTTAGACAAAAAATTTGATGGAAAAATCATTATTCATCCTTCCGATAAAGGGAAAGATGCTACAATTAAAGAGGATTGAAAATGTATAATGATTTTCCTTCTCCTAGAAAATGCATCCAGATATTAGAGAAAGAAGGATGTTCAGAGAGAGTGATACAACATTGTAAAGCTGTAAGAGATTTAGCTGTTAAAATAGCTGAGAAAGCAGGAGCAGATATACAATTAGTAGAGGTAGGAGCATTACTACATGATCTAGGTAGATGCAAAACACATGGAATAGATCACGCGGTTGAAGGAGCACGTATAGCAAGAAAATTAGGTTTACCTGATAAGGTTGTAAATATAATCGAGAGGCATATCGGAGCTGGATTAACCCCAGAAGTTGCAAAAAAACTGGGTTTACCAGAAAGAGATTACACTCCTAGAACATTGGAGGAAAAGATTGTTTGTCATGCTGATAACCTTATTGATGATACTAAACGTCAAAATATAGAGATAGAAGTGAAAAGAGCTCTAAGAAATGGATATCAGGAATATGCTCAGCGTTTGATAAAACTCCATGAAGAATTAAGTGAAATCTGCGGTGTAGATCTAGATAAAATATAAAGTATAAATTAATAAAAGAAAACTTTAAATTTCCTTAATATATAAGGAATTCTGAAGGGAGATATTATGAAGAAAAAATTCACTCTTATTTTGGCTATAACTCTAATTTTTTCAACAATTATAATTTCACCTATAACTAATAGTTATAATATAAGTATTTTATCAAACCATCATAAACCCGATGATATTTTCCCTTCTCAAAACATTTCAACTGTAAATAAAGGTAAAATCAAAATGTTGTTTAACAAAGCTAGATA
>QMTB01000260.1 GCA_003649845.1 Thermoplasmata archaeon
AAATAGAACATATCTTTGATGAATTCTATAAAGCAGATGAATCAAGACATGATTTTGAAAGTAGTGGCATTGGATTATCTATATGTAGAAAAATTATAGAAAAACATGGTGGTAAAATATGGGCAGAGAGCCCAGGATTAGGTAAAGGATCTACATTCTATTTTACTCTTAAAACTGTTAGACAATCTAACAATATTTTGAAAGAGAAAAATTGATCTAATTATTTCTCAGCAACCATGGAATAGAAATTACTTTTTGATAGTTTAGATATTGAAGGAAAGTTGAGAATCTTGTTATTTCCATGTTAAATTAGTGATTCAACAAAATGTGACAGAAAACCAGTCATTAAGATAATTCTCTTAAGTCCTAACCTAATAATCAGCCTCTACTCTATTCATCGATGAATTTCTCTCCTTCACAACACAGGAAGAAAAATTCTATCCAAGTTGACAAAAATGTGTTCTTTTAACGAGGCTTTTTTCGTTCAACCTAAACTATCATCTAAGATGTCATGGGCTGGGGAGTAGATAAATGACAAAATAAGTCCTGAAAGAGAGGATTACACGCCCTCTTTCGAGTATTTACTTCTGATAGATCCTGTTTTTCCAATATTTAAGCATCGCATTTGAAGTCATGGTTTTCAATAGAAATAATACAAGTCTTTCCATATTTCTAAGTGGGATACTCAAAGATTTAATCTATATCCTAGTGAAACTCAATTAAAGATGAATTATAACAAAGTGGTTTACTCTCTAGATAATCGAAGGAATCTCATCTCTAAAAGATTTTAACAATGTAGTATGGCTTATATAGATAACCCATCATAATTCTATCTGATTATTTGTTGAAGAGGATATTTCTCAAATTTTGCAATTATATGTTGAAAATCCATGCTTCTACTTCATAATATGCCATATTTCCTACTCTATCTTCTGCAACTGCCTTGAGGAGATGTTTTCCAATAGCAAATTCATTCCAAATCCATTTATATGGTTTTTCTGTTGCTGTATACTTTAACTTGTCATCTATCCATATCTCGACTTTTTCTATACCCGTTTCCTTATCTGTAGCATTGATTTCAATAGAAATGTCACCAAATATAATAGCTCTACCAAAAAGTGTCGGTAGGATTTCTCTATCTAGAAGATATAGATGCCCCCGTGGTTTTTCTATAATAACTGTTGGTGGATTATTATCCTCATTGGCAGCTATACCTAGGGATGGATCTCCATATAAATTGAAACCATAGAGGTTGTCATAGCATCTGAAAATCCATTCTGGTTTGTTTTCTGTGAACATAAAATGATTATAATAGTATACCTTTGAGTTGTATAATGCATTTCCACATTTTTGATCACGGTTGATAAGATAATAGAAGAAGTAGTAATTAATTGAATATGTACCTCCATCTCTTTCATCATTCCATATTAGGCTAATATTATACCAGCTTCCACCTGTTGATCCTATAAAGGCAACCGCTGCTCCATTTTCCATAAAATATCTTCCCATGTTTGTAGATGACCAAAGTTGATAGCATCCACTTGTAAAAACAATCGGTGGTTTCTCCGTGGTTAAACTTCTACCATCAGCGTATTGCAGAAAATCAATATATTCTACCTCCTCTGGGTATTCTGGGACGTTATTTCCATCGTCATAATTCCAAACAAGTCTTCCTATTTGTAAATTACTTGCATGACCAAGCATATTGACTATCCCATATCCTTTTTTCCATTCAGATAGAACATTTGAATGATTTATAGGATAATCGTATTTATATATAGAGGGTCTTATACCCTCCTTCTCATACATACTTGTAGAGTTGAAGCCATTAGGTTCAAAAATATCGTTACGGCATTTCTCCATTAGTGTTGCGCCATCTGAACGATGCCATTTATATCCCACCATGGTTTGATTTTCGTAGAAGATGATGGCAGCAAGTAATAAAACATTTTTCTTCCATGCCCCATTATCTGACTCGAAATTAATTATATTTCTACATATATTTTGGATTTTATCTACATTATCCGCAGGTATTCTACCAACGTATATCTCCGGACAAAAGTCTACATTATCCTGTTGGTATTCTCCAAAATAACCATCTTTATCGCTATCCCAATCGCCTGTTAGATCGGCGTAGTAATAATCAGTTGGAGTAGGATCATAACCCTCATGACTTGGGAGAGGATAACAAAGTCGCATTGGAATCTTATCACGACTGCCGACAATTAGAACATAGTTTATTTTCCACTCATTATATTTATCTATCAGAAAATTCCTTATTTTTTCCTCTAAGTCTCTCCCAGTGTAGTGAGAATAGATCCAAGAGGTTGTTACTACTTTAACTGAGTAACCTATAGATTCCTTCCATGTTCTAAATGAAGCAAGAGCACTCTCGAATTCAGGAAGCGTAATGATAACATAGTTATAATTTTCATTTGAATATTCACATGTATCTCCAGATAGTTTTTGACGAGAAATTAGTCCTATAGTTGAAGTACCACTCAAAAGGAGTACCATAACGGATATCACCATCATAACATTGATATTTAACCCCCTCATTTTTAACTCCCAAAACAATAATAAAGTATATATT
>QMTB01000261.1 GCA_003649845.1 Thermoplasmata archaeon
CCATTACATCTATAAACTTAGTTACCATGCTAGAGTTTATATCACCATTAGATATCTTATTGAAATAATTTTTATCCAAACCTTGATCGACAAGCTCCTGTGTATCTATATTTACTCCATCAATTCTAACTACTGGATAAACATCGTTTTCTACACTTTCAATAGCGTTCATCAGTAAAAGTAGGGTATTTGTAGTACCCATAAGTTTATCCGCAAACTCTACCTCAATGGCGCCTCCAGTTAATTTATCTAATATTATATTAATAACAGCTTCAGAAGCCATTAAACCGAGTTTTAACTCATTTGCCCATAAACTCCATTTTACACCTAATACTGCTTTCATATGTGGTATAGCCTTAGTTGGATCCTTAGCTTTGTTAGCAAATAAATTAAACTTATACTCCGGTGGAAGTGTATGATACCATTTATACCCCTCAGGATTACTATCATATAATCCATCGAGTTTATATTCAAAATAAACATAATCATTATTATTAGTAAGTTTTACTTGAACAGTACCATTGTCAATATCTGCTGCATAAACCTCTACAGAGACATCTCCATTTTTCAGAGTAAAATCACTCTGAGTAAATGTTTTCTCAAGAGCTCTAACATTAATAGTTTTAGTATTTATAGATGGAGCCCAATATATACGTCCTCCAAAACCCATATATTCTAATTGAATAAGGGTTATAACATTACCTGCATAATTTGATGGAGGATAATATCCCAAAGAAGGATCATCAGGCCACCAGTCTATATATCCATTTCTAATAGATTTTCTTAGATAATCACTATCTGGAGAAACTGTTTTTCCAAAAACCTCTGTGGTACCCTGTGGATATAAATCTCCAAATAGTTGAGTAGATAGATTATTCCTCATATTAGCAGCATTTGGTGCATAATATCTAGCAGGTTCCCGGAATTGATAATCCGGATCTGCCATATATAAACGATATTCAGCGGTATTTGAGATATAATTATAATGAGTGTTTTTCCAATATCTAGATGAATTACATGGTATAACCTCCATATAATATAGAGAGAAGATACTAGCGGGTTCATCTCCAATATTAACAAAATATAGATTAAAATGATGACTCTCCGCTGATTCCAATATACTATCTCCATCCCCATCATATGGAAATGTTGGATCATCATTATTTTTAACCCATATAGAGGTATATGGCAGATTATTCATCTGATATTCTTCTATCTTAAAAATGGGACCAAGTTTAAAATGTATAGTATCTGAGGTTTCATTTGCTATTGTATAAGATGGAATATTATAGAGTTTAACTTTTATTGGAATGGATTTATTCTCTGGGAAAACAGATGGATCACTAGGTGTCCAACCTTTTGTAATATCAAACTTTGTAAGTAGAACATAGAATGTATAGTTTTTCTCCTCACCAGGTTCTAGATATATTATTTTAACAGGATTATCAGATACACTTCTAAGATACTCTGGGAGTACTATCTCTATCCGTCCATAACCACCTTTTATTCCATTGTTTTTCACAGTTACATAAACAAAAGAACCGCGCTCATTATAAGGGAAATCACTAATAGATAGATTATAAGCAGAATAATAATAAGAATGATTAGAATAATAAGCAGAATATATTCTCTGTGCAAAAGTAGTATTAACATTCTCTATCTCTAAATTAACATTCTTCACTCTAATCTGCTTATAACCAATAGCTACATCGCCCATGGAATTCACTGCTTCATAGAAGAGATCATATATACTATCATTTAACTCCCATACCGATTCCACTATCTCCTTATCAATATGGTTAGCAGTTATGTTTTTATTATATAACTCATAAACCTCAGAAGTTTGAGTATCTACTAGATATAGACGTTCTCTAACAAAACTATATTTAGAATCTGCAGAGACGTGTATACTCATTAAATCTCCAACTTCTCTTGATGAACCAAACATTGTTGAAGAAGTTTCAAGTACCGCTGCATTAAGTATACCACTACCCCACCATGATACATCGTTCTCTTGTATATCATCATCAATTATATCGTCATAGTTTGTCTTCAATGAAGTTTCCTTACCATTATAATTGTGTTTAATAATTGGATGATAGCTGCTGGTAGTAGAGAATATATCATAATCTGTGTTACCATAAATTGAATTAAAATCTATATTACATAGAGATAATTCTTCGATAGATATTCCAATATTATTACTGTATATTCTATTACTTGAGATATTACAATTTATCTTATCTGAATCTAAATATATAGCAGCTGTGTTAGAATCAGTTATCGTATTACTAATGATATACAGATCTTTACTACCGCCAGTTGAACCTGTTGTTTTTATACCATAATTACAGCTGACGATATAATTATTATTTATCTCCCCACTGGATTTCTCAACATTTACACCTATTGGAATATCTCTTATAATATTTTCATCTACATTGACATCGTTTGAGGATAAAACTGTTATACCTACTCCCAATGTATCTACTATGGTATTGGCTTCTATGTTAATGTTATCTGAGGATATAACCCCTATATTTCTATTTATGTTATTAGGTCTACTGTTATATTTTACAGTGTTTTC
>QMTB01000262.1 GCA_003649845.1 Thermoplasmata archaeon
CATGGTTACCCGAGCTACGGGTGGTTTATTCTGCCGAGTCCATTGGGACATCAGGATGCTAAGATCGAGAGAATCGACAATTCCATCTTGATTAATGTCTGGAGACCGACAACTTGTAGCTCCGGAACCGTCGGTTCCCCAATAGCTCATCAGAATCCCTGAGTCAATACTATCTACTTTCCCATCACAGTTAAGATCCGTGGTTAGTTCTGATACTCCATCAAGTTCCAACCCATTCTGAATTGACCACCCGACTACACCATCGTCATAACAAATTTTCCACCAGTAATACTCATCGGCATATACCGACTCCGCAAGAACCTGACCACTGGCACCCCTTGGCTCGGATGCCTTCTCTATGTAGTAAACTCCTGGTCCACTGCGAACTTTTAGAGACGATGCTGTTTTCACCTTATCGCCTACTTTAAACTTTTGGGATGGATCAGGTCTCCCAGGCCATCGAGAGGGCGGATAAAACCAGCCTAAATATTCACCGACATATGCACCTCCAACTTCGTCGACTTTTGCATAGTAATCCTCTCGAACCTGTGAGAATCCACCGTGGACGACCTTGCCTCCTCCGACATGTAAACCTACGTGACCATGTTTATTACTACTGGTCTTATCCCAACATGCAATAGCTCCCACAGGCGCATTAGTAAGCGATTCAAGATGTTTCTCTGCTTCAGTCCACAGATCTATGGCGTGTCCCCCTGCGTAGCAGGCGCGATAGGCATTTGCAACGAACCTCGCACACCAACCCGATGAGTCAAAGCATTTACCTTCATTGGAACAACCCTTAGGGGAATACCAACAGTCTCTACCGACCATAGCTTCAGCCCACACTACCTCACCAGATGTGTTTGAGCTACTGGCTGCTACTGGACCAAGTGGTGCAGTTTGGTCTGCAAACACAATATTTACTACTTCATCTGTTTTTGCACCTAAAGCATTTAACGCCGTATGCGAGACATCTATAACTCTACCTGTCCTCGGATTAGGTCCCCAATCTTTGGCTCCCAGGATTACTTGCTTTCCGTTTTTAGGATTACTCACCTGTAGCTTCTTATTATGCCACCAAATCTTTGCTGAGGAGCTTTTCATCACTGGCTTACCAAGTTCAGAATCCCATTCAGCATAAGGCCACCTCATAGCGCAATACCAGTATTTGGTAGCATCGTCTGTTCCACATCGCTCACCTAAAAGCTCACCCCAAGCCGAGGGATCACACACTCCGGGATGTCCATCGTCACTGGCAAAATAGGAAATCTTTCCGCTTGTGGCAGGCAATTGATGAAGATGATCTAAGGATTGTACAGCCGAGCCAATTTGACCAAGTGTTAACATAACCATCAAGCATATCATTACAATGACAAAAATTCTACCCATCGCTTTCCCTTTTCTCATCTCACCCCCTCCTCTCTACCCTTAACACCATTAAAATAGGCACCGTACTCACCAAAACCGCAATCACAACCAAACAACTCAATACCCTCACCTTCTTCGCCGCCATCATCTTCCTCATTTTCTTATCCTCTCCCCCTAAGATTTTATCTGATTTTTAAGTTCCAATGTAACAAAAATCATAACCCTATTTAAGACTTTCGATAGTTACACTTAAAGTCAAATTCTGCAGTACACTTCGCCTTTTACTTCTATCTAAAACTTCTTTTTGCTTTATTTCCATCACATCCACCGTTTTACTCATCTACCCCCTTTACCCGGTAGCGGTAACATCTTCGCCATCGATGTAATACCTTCCTCAAATCTATCGCTTAATACCTTGACTGACAATTCAGTTTTCGATGCGAGTTTCGCAAGAAAATCTCTATCTGCGTCATCAGTCCCAATAGTAAGTATGTCAATTCCATTCGCTTTTGCTTCTCGAGCCGCATCTGAAGCAGTTTCCTGAGAATCTGGCATTCCATCTGTCACGATGACCATCGCACGATACCCCTTTCTATCGCTCATCTTTTGTAGAGCAAGTAAGATAGCATCAGTCATATTAGTACCTCCACCTGCCGTCATTCTCTCCAGGTATTGATTCAACGCCGAAATTTTCTGTTGTGGTTCACAGAGGTGAGTAGCAGTTGAGCTGAATTTGATCAACCCAACTGCGTATCCTTTGCCTCGTGCATCTTCAGCAAAATTTATCGCTCCTCGCTTAGCCTGGGCAAGCTTTTGACCTTCCATACTACCTGAACAATCAAGCAAAAGATACACAACAGATACGCTAACTCGCCCGAAATCAGCACTTCTCTTCCTTATTCTTTCTAAAACCTCTTTTTGTTTTTGTCTTATTTCTATATCTCGCATTTAATCAGATTCCTATCTTTTTATCGTATTCCCTTCGTTTATCTGGATCAATCAAAGTCTCATACGCTTCTTTTATTTCTCTAAAACGTTGTTCTCCATCCACGCCGAGCCCCTTACCTTTATCCGGATGGTATATTAGTGATAATTTTCGGTAGATATCTTTAATTTGTTTTTGAGTAGCATCTTGCTTTATGCCTAAAATCTCATAATAATTTGGTTTATGCTTTTCTGCTATTTCTTCTTTAGGAGGCGGAGTGCTAAGAAC
>QMTB01000263.1 GCA_003649845.1 Thermoplasmata archaeon
ATAGTTGACTACACTTGGGATTTTGGAGATGAAGAAACATCCAATGGAATATTGGTAAATCATTCATATTTAAATTCTGGAGTATACTTGGTTTCTCTCACTGGTGTAGATAATCAAAATTATTCATCTACTTTAACTCTCATGTTAGAAGTGGATTCTTCTCCAATAGCTGATTTCTTTTCTTTACCTAGAAAGAAATATATCAATCAGCCTGTGATATTCAATGCATCTAATAGTTATGATCCAGATGGTTATATAACCAATTATACCTGGGATTTTGGAGACGGGACAATAGAGTATGGTATGGTTATAGAGCATTCTTATTCCTCTTCTGGAGAATACAATATTACTTTAACTGTAACGGATAATGAAAACGCCTCTAGTAGCTACAGTAAAACGATACTCATAGACATTATACCTCCTGAGACAGTTAAAACTGTGGGTACACCAAAATATGGTTCAAACGACGAATGGGTAACTTCTCATACAGAGTTTAACCTAACAGCAACAGATGATGTATCTGGTGTAAACAAAACATATTATAGGATATGGTATAACAACGTTTGGACACCATGGATAGAATATAGAGGTAACTTTACACTCACAGGTGAGGGTAAACATTACCTTGAGTATTACTCGGTTGATAATGCAGGTAGTGTTGAAGAAGTACATAATCAAACTCATTATATTATAAATTTAACAAAATTCTGCTTGAAACTAGATGAGGGGTGGAATTTGGTTTCTATACCGAAGATGCTTGATACACCTACTACTGCTTCTGTGCTTTTCGATCTTCAACCAGCAGAGGCATGTTTTTATTATGATACTTTAAATGGTAGATGGGTTGATGCTTCTGATACCAATGTGATTCCATGTAGAGGATACTGGGTGTTTAAATCTAGTCCATATGAGATATGTATGAATCTTATGCCACCAGTTGGATTAATGGTACCGCCACAACTACAGCTTTATGAAGGTTGGAATCTAATAGGATATCCTGACACACTTCCTAGACCGGTTGATGATGGTACATATAATGATTTCAGTTCAATAGCGGGTCTAGATACACCAGATGGCGGTTATAAGTTTGAACAGATATTAGAATGGAATGGATTTGGTTGGTCTAGCTATCCTCCAATAGGTGGTCTCACTGAGTTATTACCAGGTCATGGATATTGGATCGTTATGAAGGAAGATGCAATGATGTTTGGTACAGTATAGAGGTGAATTATCAATTCTAGTCTTATTTATCTAGGATTCTAATAAATAATTCATACTAGATCTCGCGATGCTCTAGGTAACATGGAGAAGCCAAGGAGAGCCGATAGAGCAATACTAATATTATAGAATACCTTCTCTATTCCCTTTTCCATCCTTTCTTTTTTATTGAAAATAGTTTGAATACTGCGGTTGGCCTAAAATGATAGTATGATCTGTAGATGGAGAAAACTATTTTTCCTATTGAAGATGGAATAGGTTTTATAAGGGGTAGAATTCTTTTATTTCATATTGGAGATTAATTGAAGAATCTTTTTTCAAATGATAAAATCTCTAAAAGATGTTTTATTATGTATTGTTATTATAGTTTGAGATTTCATTGGGAGATAATCCTTATGATTGGAATGGATGACAAAAGAATTGAGAAGAAAATCAGGAGGATTACTAAGAATAATAATTGTAGATACACTGTTGATGGAGGTATTGTAACTATTGAAGGTTCTGTTGATTCATATGATGAGTTTCTTCGCATTGGAAGAGATATTGGTAGAATAAAAGGTGTTATAGGTGTAGTAAATAAACTTTCTTATCCTGGTTATAAGAAAAATAGGGTTAAACCTAAAGCTTCAATGGAAGATATAGGGGAGGCAGATGTTGTTATAATTGGTGGTGGTGTGGTTGGATGTGCCATTGCTAGAGTTTTATCTAGATATGATATTAGTATAGTTTTAGTTGAGAAAAACAGCGATGTAGCTACTGGTACTAGTAAGGCAAATAATGCTTTGGTACACACTGGTATAGGAGAACCTATGGGGACTTTGAAGCAAAAACTATGTGTTGAAGGACATAAGATGTTTAAAAAACTAGCATCAGAGTTAGGTGTTCCATATAAAGAAAATGGTTTATGGATAGTTATATCGAAGGATTCTCTTAAAATTCCTATACCATATATGTTTAAATATCCAATTTTAAGGTTTATATTGCCATATATTATATTTAGAAGAGCTAAGAAACTTGGTATACCCCTTATTTTAGTTAAAAGAAAGAAGCTTCTCAAGATGGAACCGAATATTACTAGGAGAGGAATTGTTGCATTATTCTCACCTACTTATGCAGTAACTAGCCCTTATCTTTTTACTATAGCTCTAGCTGAAAGTGCAGTAGAGAATAATGTTAAGATAATATTAGATGCAGAGGTTGTAGATATCGAGGTGGAGGAGGATAAGGTTAAATCCGCGGTTACAACAAAAGGTGTAATTAAAACAAGGTTTATAGTTAACGCTGCAGGTTTATATGCTGATGAGATAGCTGAGATGGCTGACACTAGAGAGTATACTATTCATCCTAAAAGAGGAGCTAC
>QMTB01000264.1 GCA_003649845.1 Thermoplasmata archaeon
AGCTAACTCTATATCTTTTAGATACCTTGGATAGATTCTACCTTTCCTCTTCCTTGTTACTAATAAATCCCTCGGTAACATAATTATTCTTATTTCTTCCTCCTATAAGAGGTTCTAGTTTCTTTTGTACCTTTTGTAACTAGTTCATATAAAACAGCTTTTTTACCCTCTCTAGGTCTAAGTATTCTACCTAAACGTTGTATATACTCTCTATTACTACCTGTACCACTTACAATTATTCCAATATTTGCTTCTGGTACATCTATACCTTCATCTAATACTTGTGATGAAACCAATGCTTTATATTCTCCATATTTAAATCCATCAAATATCTCTTTTCTCTCTCTGCTATCAGTTTTATATGTTATACATGGGATAAAGAATCTCTTAGAAATCTCATATACCATATCATTATATCTAGTAAATATAATGGTTCTATTTCTTTCATCTAAAAGTTCTTCTATCTTCTCTAATTTTCCTTTAGAATTATATGCTATCCTCTCTGCTTTCCTCCAAGCAATTAATGCTTCTCTAGCTTTGGGATCAAAACCTGAACGCATAATAATCTTCTGGAAATCCCTAGGATTCCTAATTTTAATATGATGAGATGAAATATATCTACGGAATTTATTCTGATAGAAACCATACAATTTTTTCTCTTCCTTTGTTAAATCGATATTGATTTTTTCAACCTCATAATCTGATAGATGTTTACCTGCAAGGTCATCGGTGTGTACCTCAAAGATTTTACCACCTATAAGTCTAGGTAGAATCTCATGGAGTCCATCTTCTCTCTCATATGTAGCTGTCAAACCTAGTCTAAAAGGTGAAGCAAAAAACTCTGCTATCTGCCTATAACCTTCTGCTGGTAGATGATGTACTTCATCGAATATTAGGAGTTTAAACTTGTTTCCAAGGTACTCTGCATTGATATATGCAGAATCATAGGTGGAAACAGTTATAGCTTCTAACTTCTTCTTCTCTCCAGTATACTCTCCTATTTCAATATTAAAATGTTTATATAGATTCTCTCTCCATTGTCTAACTAAATCAAGTGTTGGAACAACAATAAATGTTGAAGTATTTAGTTTTTCAATAATTTTTAAAGCAAGAATAGTTTTACCAGAACCAGTAGGCATAACTATGGTACCTCTCTTCTGAAGCAACCATCTCTCCATAGCTTCCTTCTGATAAGATCTAAGTTTAATCTTACTAGAAAAAATAGGAGTTGGTATTAGATCTAAAACCTCATCCTTATAAGAGATATTAGAATCTTCTAGATATCTAATGAGATCTCTATAATATAGAGCCTGTGCTCTATAACATCTACTACGGGAATCCCATACCGTATTAGGAAGACTGTAATCTCCCCTCACCAAAATAGTACCTCTATGATAGGATAAATGCATTTATACTATAATTATGAAACCCATCTAAAATCTTTTTCATCCTATTTCTAACGTTGGATCACCGAGTAAAATCCATTCTTCTACAGTCTTTGCATCTAAACAAGATACACTACCTGATGAAGCTGACCAATTTATCGGAAAAGTTTCTAAATATTTTGTAATACAATTTCTCCATATATCCCCTAGAATTCTAGTACCATTTTTATATTCTCTGAAAAATTGTATTTCTAACCAATCAGATAAACCATCTTCTCGATTTATCTCTATACCTTTCCAGCCTAATCCAGTGCACCCTATGGTTGCAATAGCTCCTCCATGAGGGTTACTTATTAATCTCCAACCGATGCATTCTGGAACCCACTCGTATTTCCAGAAGTCTCCAAATGTTTCATCTTCTTCAGTTGGTAGATGGAAATATTTCCATCCCTCTTTGATTAGCCCCCAGAGTATATTAAAAGGTGTTACATCTATTTGATTTGAGTGACACCCTCCTAGTATAGCGATTGGTAACTTTTCTTGGTTTACCAGTAAAGGGGAATAACAGGTTGATAGAATAGTTATTTTACTGGATCCATTATCTCCATATGTTGCTAGAGACATTGGATTACCGTGAGAAGGGATATATAGAAAACCGCAGCCTTTATTTATATTTTTTACTACATTTATTCCATGTGGATCTAAATTATTTTTGGATACATATAATTTTATATTTTCAAAATCATTCATTATGTTTGCTACCTTATCACAGAGTAATTCCCCTTCATGTGCCCGATATTTCTTTCCATAGTGACCAGTGATGTTAGATAGCTCATCTCCACCAACTAGGGTTATCCTTTTAAACCATTCTTTCTCCTTGTTATTTTCATATTCTATTATCTTCTTTACTACCGTTTTGGCTTCTATTCTGCTTTTACAAGCGAGACGGCCGATTGAGATCTCTGGTTTGAGACTTATATTATAATCTTCTGCTTTCCTTCCATTCCACTCGCCGTATATCCCATCATTATCAGTATCCCAACTAGAGAAATCACCTTTGCTATCATAGATATCAGCATAGTAGAGATCGCTGATGAAATATGGTTCTGGATAATCGGAGAAGTTATCATTATTCCAACAATAACATGTTGGTATATCACGTATACTTCCAAATAATAGAACGTATTTTATA
>QMTB01000265.1 GCA_003649845.1 Thermoplasmata archaeon
CCTATTTATCATCATCTTTATCGTATATATTTTATATTTGTCTACTCCTATAGAGTTTCTGTTTATCTCTCTAATATTTTCTTCTAATAGATTTGTTTCCCATATCTTTAGTATCTTTTTATAGGAGTCTACTTTTATGTTTACCTTATCCCTAGTTAAATTATATAGTCTTAATATTAGGGCCTTCTCACCATCCGCTTTCTTTAGCGCCGATACGATTATGTTCTCTCCATCAACATCTATGAAATTTAATTTTAACGGTAGATTACCATTACTTTTATCCCTTATGATGGATATGGGAGGTACAATGAATTCTCTTGCATCTTTATAGGATTTAGATTTAAGCCAGTCCTTTTCATGAAGTATTATGGAGTATTTAAATATATATCTACCTAAACATTGTGCTTCCGGCGTTGGTATACTTGGACCAGCATTCCCTCTTCTAGTTAATAAGTCTGATCTAGAAAGCCATCCAACAGACCTAAATAATGTCAATATATATTGGCTTACATCTCTATTTCTCACTTCAAATTCAGGTAAACCTATATTTACAATAGTTATACCTCTTTTTCCATCAGTTAATGATGACCAGTTTAGCTGAGGCTTTGTTGGCATTGGTTTTTGAATCCAGCCCTCACCACTAGGTTCATCTACACTTCTCTCAATCACATAATAATGTGTTTGGCTTGAAACCTTATCCGTTTTAAAATCTGCTGGAAAGACTATTCTAAATCTATGGTCTCTACTATTATTCTCAACCGTAGTTATTATATCTATTCTCCTAGAATTACTGTAAAGTATTATATCTATTGTAATTGGATTCGATATAAGTTTATTGCTTCTAGAAGTTCTCTCCTTCGTCAATGACACTGGCAACATAAAGTCGAATTTTATATTCATTCTAGCCCTTACCGGGCCGTGTTCAACGATCTTTATCTCTGATTTAACTCTCTCCGGATAATATACTTTATTATTGGAGGGCGGGGAGTAATCGTATTCGTCTCCTGCGTCACCGTCGTCTTCAATTAAATTGACTTTCCTTAAAACTCTTCCACTCATTTTATCTATTATGGTGAATGCACCAGGGTTTTCTTCATCAGCCTCAATTATATAATATTTATTTTCAATGATCTTATTACTTGTTTTTATATCTGAGTCAGCTTTATTTCTACTTTTCTTCTTAATTTTATACACCTTATATCCAAATGGAGGTAGATCTTCTGCCAAAAATACTAGTTTCTTTATGTTTATCGGTGTTTTTCCTCTAAAAAGTTCTGGATTATAGGAGATCAGAGGAGCATCATCACTTAACGGCTGAGTTAAGACTTCTCTATCATTTTCATCAAATACTGCTAAATCATTTATATTTAATCCGGTTCTCCACACAGCTTCTACAACTCCATTTCTACCCCATCCAACAGTATTAAATACAATTATATATGAATATGTGTCTTTTTCATCCGGCAAATTAATTTTATTTGCAATTTTGTTTAGCATGTCGGCAATAATCCTTTCCGATAAATGTTGAGAGGCATCTAATCTACATTTAACTTCCCTATGAACATCATCTATGCTACATCCACCTATACTGTCGTGGGGTTGAGATCTTATCAATAATTTCCATGCTTTTTCTATAAGTGATGAAGGATACTTTTCACCTAAAATCCATGCAAAAGTTGATAGTGGTTCAACATATGATTCTAATAATATTTCAGCTATCCTATTTGCTATTTTCAGATATGTTCTGGCAGACCATATACCTGTAAGTATTGGATGATATCTACCATATCTAGGCTCACCCCTATACACTTCTAGTTTATCGGAGACATTCCTAACTCTTTCAATATATTCCTCAAGACTTCCATGTTTAATATGTGTCTCATCTTTAAGTCTTTCATTAAGCATATCAATTATATCAGTTATATTCCTTTGTGGAGGAGCGTGATCACATCCATTCATCAATAAAACTGTATTAGTCTTAGTTAATGGTAAAAGTATTTTCTTTAACGAATAAAATTTCTCCAAAGCATCTTCAATCTTTGACGGGAAATTAACGGAATTACAATAACCTCTTCTCAAAAATACTGTTAATACCCTGCTTCCATCAGGGGATTCCCACCAAAACTCTGCTCCAAGCTTTTCAACGTCTTCTTCAAGGCCTCTATGAAATATGAAGTTGTCAATATTAAATCCTCTAAGGATTTGAGGCAATTGAATCGTGTGTCCAAATGTATCTGGAACATAGCCAATTTTAGGACAATAACCATATTTTGATGCGATCCTAATACCTATAAAAAGGTTTCTTATAAGTGATTCACCACTAACTATGAACTCATCCGGCTGAATATACCATGGTCCAACTAAAATCTTTCTTCTAGAAATCCATTTCCTCAAGTCATACTCGTTTTCAGGCCTAATTTCAAGATAATCTTCAATTGTAATACTCTGAGCGTCCAGTAGAAAGCTATGAAATCTTGGATCATGCTCCAATATATCTAATAGCAAATCAATATTCTTTACAAGGATATGTCGAAAGCCCTGGAAAGGCAGATACCATTCTCTATCATGA
>QMTB01000266.1 GCA_003649845.1 Thermoplasmata archaeon
GTACTATAGTGATTAACAGTGTTTCTCCCATGATTAGAGACCATAGAGTTGCATATGTAGATGCTACAGCTATAGCATTAAAGATAGGATTAGTTGGAGGAGGTATACCAATAGTGAATACAGCTATGCTAGGAGCTTTAATAAAAATATCTAATTTGGTCTCAATAAATAGCGTAGTTGAGGCAATAGAAAATAAATGGCGAGGAGAAGTGGCGGAAAGAAACATAAAAGCGGTAGTTGAAGCATATAACTCTACAAAGATAAAAGGTGAATAATCATTGAATATCGTCCCCCTAGCTTATCCTCAAAAAGGTAGTGCTAAGAAAACAGGATATTGGAGAATATTTAGACCAAAGATAAATTATGAAAAATGTATTAAATGTATGATATGTTGGTTATATTGCCCTGAAGGTAGTATATCGATTATAAATAATAAACCAGTCATAGACTATGACTATTGTAAGGGCTGTGGAATATGTGCGAATGAGTGTCCTGTAAAAGCTATCGAAATGGTGAAGGAGTAATGGTTAAAATGATTTTATCTGGAAATTATGCTGCAGCTTATGCAGCAAAGCTAGCACGAGTAAATGTTATAGCAGCTTATCCTATTACTCCTCAGACTCAAATAATAGAAAAACTAGCAGAGTTTATAGAAAATGGTGAGTTAAACGCCAGATATATTAGAGTTGAATCGGAGCATAGTGCTATGGCGGCTTGTATAGGGGCAGCAGCTGTTGGAGCAAGACCCTTTACAGCTACAGCGTCTCAAGGACTAATATATATGAGTGAAATGTTATGGTGGGCGGCCGGCGCCAGACTACCGATAGTAATGGGAGTAGTTACGAGAGCATTAGCTCCACCCTGGAGTATATGGTCTGATCATAGCGACATTTTATCTCAGAGAGATACGGGATGGCTAATATTTTTTCCAGAAAGTGCTCAAGAGGTTTTAGATACGATTATACAAGCATATAAAATTTCTGAAGATGAGGAGGTACTTTTACCTATAGCTGTTGCTTGGGATGCATTCTATATTTCACACAGCTATGAGGTTGTTGATGTACCATTTCAAAGGAATGTAGATAATTTCCTGCCTTCAAGAAAAAAATATAAACATACATTAGATATAGACAATCCATTTTCCCATGGAAATTTAGTTTTTCCGGAATATTACATGGAATATAGATACTATATTGATGATGCGAGTAATTCTTCGAAAAAAATTATTCGGGAGGTTGACGAAGAATATTATAAAATTTTTGGTAGAAAATATGGTGGGCTAATAGAGAGATATAGGTGTGATAACGCTGAATATCTATTTATTTCATTAGGAGCATTTTCAGGGGATATAAAGGAAGCGGTAGATAGATTAAGGAATCGAGGATATAGAGTAGGATTCATTAGGATTCGCTGTATTAGACCTTTTCCATCTAATGATATTAAAGAAGTTATGAAGGATATTAATGGGGCAATAATTATTGAAAGAGATTTCTCTTTTGGAAAAGGAGGTATATTATCAACAGAAATTAAGAGTGCGCTGTACTCATTAAATATACCTATTATAAGCTATATAGCTGGTATTGGAGGAAGAGATGTAGGATATGAAGATTTTATAAAAATTTTCCAATTTTCCTATAAATGCTTTAACTTAGAAAACATTCCGGAAAAGCCTATATGGTATGGATTAAGGGTGATAAAATGAGTAATTTAGTCAAGCTTTTAGGTAGAGATGAATATCTGCTCTCCGGAAACCCTTCATGCCCCGGCTGTGGGCTAGCCTTAGGGTTAAGATACGCTTTAAAGGCTTTAGGGAAAAATACTATAATGATAGTTCCAGCATCCTGTACAAGTATTGTTTTAGGTCCTATTCCTACTTCTTCGGTAAAGATACCTGTATTAAATATAGCTTTCGCCGCTGCAGCAGCTACAGCGTCAGGTATGAGCGAAGCATTAGATATCTTGGGAAAAAAGAATATTAATGTATTGGTGTGGGCTGGTGATGGAGGAACTGTTGATATAGGGCTTCAAGGACTTTCGGGGGCTGCTGAAAGAAACAATAACTTCATATATATCTGCTATGATAATGAAGCCTATATGAATACGGGGATTCAACGTTCAGGATCCACTCCAAAGGGTGCCTGGACCACTACAACACCCAGGGGTAAAAGGCAATCCAAAAAGAATTTACCGTTCATAATGATTGAGCATAGGATTCCCTATGTAGCCACAGCAAGCATTGCATTCCCACAAGATTTTATATTGAAGCTGAAAAGAGCTAGAGAGGTAAAGGGATTAAGGTATATACATTTGCATACTCCATGTCCTCCAGGATGGAAATATCCTTCAGATAAGACGATAGAAGTTGCAAGACTAGCTGTATTAACTGGTGCATGGATTCTCTTTGAAATGCATAGAGGTATATTTAAATTAACGGGTCCAAGTATTAGATTGATAGAGAAAATGTATAGAAAAAATATTGAGGAATATTTAAAAATTCAAGGAAGATTTAAAGGTATATCTAAGAAGATGATAGAAGATATTTCGA
>QMTB01000267.1 GCA_003649845.1 Thermoplasmata archaeon
ACCCCTGTAGAAGATATCAATAAAATTCCTATTATAAAACCTGATAGTATATATCTCTGCATAGTAAAACCCCAATATTATTCAATAAAAATTACTATATAAATATTTTATTGCAAAAGCTATTGATTAAGCTCCTTTTGTAGTTCTAATAAAAGTTTTCTTGCTTTTCTACTTAGAGATCTAGGTGTTTTAACATGTACCTCAACAAATAAATCTCCATATCTACTGCTATTTAGATAGGGCATACCATATCTTCTAAGTTTGAATACATCTCCATTCTGTGTTCCCTCAGGTATTTTAAGAGATATTTTTTCTCCACTAATTGTTTCTATATCTACTTTTCCACCTAATGCAGCTTCTGGAAAAGATATCTCTTTGGTCATATATAGATCTGCACCTTCCCTCTGGAAAATCGGGTGAGGTTTAATATGGACAACAATATATAAATCGCCGTTTCCACCTGGTCCAGATTCTCCTTCTCCATGTAAACGTAACTGTGATCCTTCTTCTACACCCGGAGGAATTTTCACTGTTATCGTACGTGTAACAACAACTGTTCCTTTACCACCACATTTTTTACAAGGATGTTCAATGATAACCCCCTTGCCATTACATCTTCTACATGGCATAACCTGCGTAAAAATACCGAAGGCTGTTCTCCTAGATTGCCTTATTTCACCTGCTCCGCCACATACAGGGCATCTAGTTGGTTCATAACCTGGCTGTGAACCAGAACCATTACATAAATCACAAATCTCTGTTCTTGGAATCTGGATCTCTTTTTTTATACCCTCATAAGTCTCCTCCAAGGTTATCTCTAAATCATATCTAAGATCTGCTCCTCTATACCTTTGAGATTCTCTTCGTCTAAATGGATGTCCAAAGAAATGTGAGAAGATATCTTCAAAATCGAAACCCATTCCTCTAAATATATCACCAAAATCTATATCTCTAAAGAGATCTTCTGTGCTATACTGTTGATCTATACCTGCATGCCCATATTGATCGTACAATCTCCTTTTTTCATCATCAGATAACACAGCATAAGCTTCAGATATCTCTTTGAATTTCTCTTCAGCCTCTTTACTAGGATTTTTATCAGGATGATACTTTAAAGCGAGTTTCCTATAAGCTTTTTTTATCTCTGCTTTAGAAGCATTTCTATCAACACCAAGAATCTCATAGTAATCTTTTTTCGTCATGATACCCTCCGCTAAATATAATCTACTATATCTCTTTTACCAACTTTCTAATATAGTTTACTTCGGATACTTTCCCTTAAAAACACTGAGGGTAAATGGAAAAAATAAAGATAATATAGTTATAAAAATAGATGAGTTAGGAAAAATAATATATCTCCAATTAGGAAGGTAGATATAAAACCTAAAAGTAGAGGTATCATAAATGGTATCTTTGGAGTCACCCATATTTTTTTGATTCCATGGCGTTCAAATAATTCCCAGTTCTCTGCAGGATCAGCAATATGTGATGTATACCGCAATTTTCTTTTTCCATCAACTATTTTTTCAAGAGGCCATACAAAGCTATTCTTTGCTTTTTCTATATCCATTCTATATCCCAGTAAACAGTGTGGAAAAATGCGGTCACCTCTATAAAAATTGTATATTAGGAGAGATATAGGTATTGCCAGGAATAATACAATAGAGTTGGAGAATACAACCCATGAGAATGGTAAAGGTGAGATCCAAGGTGGATTAAATATATGATCAGGCCAAAAAGGTGTAAGTATAGCTATAGACATGAGAGCTTTTGTATCAGCTCCACCGAATATAATACGTAATTGGAAAAACATGTACATTAAACCAATCATTATAGGAATAAAAACTAGATACACTGTTTGCAAACCAAAACCATAGGTTAAATATTGCAATATCAAAATTACTAGACCACTAGATATCATTATTATCCATAATGTATTAGGAGCACGTCTAGTTTTTATATCCGTATAAGAGGCATATATAAGTATGCCTCCTCCTATTAGAAAACGAAGTAATTCCAATATGCTAGCTATATAGAGCATAAAACAGGTTATCCCTATGAAATTTTATTAAAATGCCGAAAAAAACAAAACCATAGAAAACATTATTAAAAATAAAAGCTTTATAGTTCTATTACACCTATGAATGGGAATGGGATGCAGATATTGATTGGAAATAGGAGATGGGAGAATGAATAATAATGAGGAAAAGAAGAAATCATTAGATTTCTCTATTGATAATAAAAAATTCGAAGAAATTGAGAAGATGATTGATGCCGCTGTTGGGTCAGTTAAAGAGGATGTTCCTATAAATCTCTCTATGGATTCTACAGAAAATACGTCTAATGAAACTGATTTACATGAAGAAAAACTTGGTTCACATAAAAAAATTGCAGATGAAACAACTGCATTAGATGTAAAAAAACCTAGAAGGATTACTCATCCTAAAATTCCTTTTAAATTCCCAAAGGTTAGATTTAGATCAAAAAAAGGATTAAAAGAAAATATTCACGGCGCTAAAACTGAGAAGTTGGAT
>QMTB01000268.1 GCA_003649845.1 Thermoplasmata archaeon
CACATATAGAATAGCAGTGAGAGAAAATGGTTCTATAAAAATAAAAATTGACAACCAATCATTTGATATTAATTCTACAAAATTAGACTATAGGTATGTAGCCATCTATCTCACCAGAGGAAAATATAAAATAGAACTAACACCCAAACAGCAGAAACCAATAAAATGGTCTTTTAATCAATCTAAAGATATTGAGGAATGGAAAAATGTAACAACAGAAAGCGATGTATACAAGTTGAGGTTAAATAATAACTCCCTAGAGGCTACACTTTATAATTCTACCTGGGGATGGAAAACAATAAACTCACCTCTTATCCCTGTGAATCAAAGTATGGAATACGCTTGGAAATTTAAAATCAAAGGCAAAAATAGTCATGCAGTTCATGCAAAAATAGCTGAATATACAAAAGATGGAAAAATCATAACTTCTACTAGATTAGGAAGTATAGGGGATGGATCTTTCGATTGGAAGAATTTATCTTTTAATTTCAAACCGACTTCTGAAAACACATATTATATGCAGTTACAAATATGGCATGGACATGAAACACCAAAACCTCTTCCAAACGAAATATGGATAGATGATATCGAAGTATATGGTTATTCCCCATCTACCGTGGATGTTCTATGGATTTTCTCAACCACAAATGGATCCAATGAAAAAATAGAAGATATTTTTGAAAGTAGAGAATCAACAGAAGTATTGAATTATGAAAGAGTTGATCCAACAAGGTATGTAATAAAGATAATAAATGCTACAAGACCATTTATGCTGAGTTTTGCAGAGGGTTACGATCCTCTATGGGAGGCTAGGATTTATAGTGAGGGTAAACTTGTTGAAAAGGTTAGATCAATACCGTTATATAGTGTAATCAATGGTTTCTGGATAAATGAAACAGGAAATCTTACTGTAGAGATTAGATATACACCTCAGGATTGGTTTGAGATTGGTTTGGTTATCTCTGGTTTAGCATTTACAGGATGTATCGGTTATCTAGTTTATGATTGGAAGAAGAAATGGAAATGGAGAGATGTATTAGAATCTCTTCGTAAGAGGAAATATAAAAGGTGCTATAGCTCATCGTTATCCTCATTGGAGCAGGGGGGGTTAGATATAAATCTACCTTGGAAGGAACCGAGGTTATATTTATCTGATCTCTCTCGCAATATCAGGGTGTCGTTTAGAGAGTTGTTGAGGTCATTGAGGTTAAACTGGCAATCACAGTTTCCATATGTGTTTGTAACCATCTTGATAGTTATATCTCATTTATTGTTTAGATCTAGTATCTTATTGATTTCTTTAGCCTATATTAGTCTTATACTAGTTTTTGTTATTCTAAGATTGGATGGAAAGATTCCCTTATATTATGGTGCTTTACTGTTTATAGTAACAGTAATCCTCTGGATGTATAGACTATTAGATTTAGCTGGTTTAACAGCTATCTATACCTCCTGGCTAACAGGAGCAGGAATAGTGTGTCTGTTGATAGAATATTCAAGGAAACATGTGAGAATAAAAAAGAGAAAACCAAGATCATTCGGGTAAAAATCCTTCAATCCACTATCAATCGTTTTCAAAACAAGTTCATCTTTAAACTACTGTTAATCCTATATCGATTATTATAATCTAACCATAAATTACTTCATATTCCATTGATCCCATTTGAGAATAAACCTTCTATTTCTTAGAAGAAAAAATCTTATCGTCCTATTGACATAGTGCTTATAACTGACTAATATAATAGCACAGAAGATATCTTATGAACGATAATAGCTTAGTTAGCACAATTTTCAAAACATTTTATATTCTTCTGTCACATTATACTTAAATGTGTTTAGCATGAATCGATGGATGTTTTTAGTCATAGCACTGGTATTCTGTATACTATTTCTAATGGCCTTATTTATACCTGATAATAGATCGATAATAAATGGTAAAACAGTTATATTAGAGTCAGATAAAGTTTATTCTCTACATTACAATAATCTTCATAAGGGGAAAAAATTAATTTGGGAATGGGAAGTGGAGGAAGATAGATCAGAATCTAAAACACTTGTGTTTTGGATTGAAGATGAAAATGGAAACAAAACTTATGAAGTAGAAGCTTCAAAAGACAAAAACTCTTTTACAGTACCTTATACTAGTAATTGGACTGTATCGTGGGAGAATCCCTTTTCAGGATTATCTGATGGATTATTTTCCGTTGAATTTACTTATACCTTGAAAATTATAAATGAACAGCCTGTTGCTCTCATAGAAACAAATGTTACTAATGGAACTGCACCATTAACAGTTTCCTTTTCAGGGAGAGGTGTAGATTATGATGGAGTAATAACCTCATATCATTGGGATTTTGATGATGGAACTACAAGCGATGAACAAAATATCAGTCATACATTTTCGAAACCTGGTATATATACTGTTACATTAAGGGTAACTGATGATAATGGGGATATAGGAGTAGATACTATTGAGATTAAAGTGGAAACCTAAATTATATAGTCGGAGATTTTTTATTTAATAG
>QMTB01000269.1 GCA_003649845.1 Thermoplasmata archaeon
GATCTAATGAGAATATAGGGAGATGGAATACTTGTGTTGACGGAAAATATCATACGAAATTACTTCCAAAATACTTTTTATTAAATTTAAATACATAATAAATCATTAATAATAAAAGAGGGAAGAGGATCGTACCTTTGCAAAAATAAAGAATACAAAATGTATTTTCTATGACTCCAGGAGAATTTAAAAAACCAATATATCGAAATGGAAAAAATTTGAGTATCAAACTTGCAAATATATAAAAAAGAAGAAAACTCAGCGATATAAATTCTTACTATGAATTTAGATATGGAGTAGAATATAAATTAAAACATATCACAATATAAAGATATCATCAGATATGAAATAAACCCTGAAAAATACCTTGCCTCCATATGGATTCAAAACAATTTCATCTCTTACCAATCAACTTGTAAAAAAAATGCTAAAGAGGATTTTAAAAGACGAGGAAAGATTATGTAGGGAGGAGAGGATGTTAAAAATTGGATAGAGATGATAAAATAGTTTTTTATCATTAAAACCAAAATTTATTTGATAAAATAAATTTAATGGTTGCTTAATTCACAGCTTTTGTCCAATTCTAAGAGATGGATCACCAAATAGTATCCATTGCTGCACCATCTTAATATCCATCTCATCATTGTTACCTATAAACCTATTGAGATAATCTATTATAGCTTGTCCATGATTCAAACCTAATATTCTACTGTTCTCTCTACTATAGAGACTGAGAAATCTTAACTCAATCCATCCATCAAGAACCTCAAGGTAATCATTAACCGAGTTATGATCTGCATCACCCATAGCATGTGTACCAAGAGCACTATTTGCTATAGTAGCTATACTCCCTCCACCTCTATGTGCAACTAGTTTCCAAGCCCAGCATCTACTACCAAGACGTCCTCTTTTAAGATTCTCCAATAAAGTAACATCAAACTTACCGTTATAACAGCCACCTACTAGGACAACTGGAAGCCTATATTTATTTCTCAAGAAATTCATATAAAAAATATTATAAAATGTTATTAAACCTAGTCTACCAAGAGAAGGAGCCCAACCATTTGCATCAGGAGGATAATGGATACCCCATGAAGATGCTCCACCGTGACCACAGAAATAGGCAAACCCTGCTCCTTTGTTAATAGCTTTATTGATATCTCTAACCAACATCTTATTCTCCTCAGTTGCATAGATTTTAACTGACTCAAAACCAGACATAATCTTCGATGCTTCCTCCATTATAAGTACCCCCTCTGTTATATGATCAGGATCATTCCAGTGGTCACCAGATACTAATATGATTCTCTTAAACCAATTATCTTTAGATTCACTCTCATATTTTATTATCTTATCCACCACGGTTTTTACTTCAAACTTATTTCTACAAGCGAGTCTACCTAGGTAGACATCTGGATATAAATCCATTTCATCAATCCACCTTCCATCTCTCCACTCTGCAAATATACTATTACCATTTGTATCCCAACTAGAAAAATTACCGTTGCTATCATATATATCAGCATAATATAAATCACTTGGAAAACTCTCCTCCACTATCTCCTGTACCCCCTTACGAATTACAACATGACTATACCTAGTAGGTATATACCATTTGGATGACTGTCCTTTTATACCACCAACAAGTAATACATATCTAACTCCCCAAGTTTCAACTGCATGTTTTATACAGTATTTTATCTTCTCTGCTTCATCTCTCCCCTCGAAACTCTTCATCTCATCAGTTATTAGCAGTTTTGTTTTAACACCTTGCGATTCTTTATGTTCAACGAGAGACTCCAAAGGCTTCTTAAACTCTCTTGGGGCAATAATCAAGAGATCATAAACATGTTTCTCCAGTAGAGGTGCATCTGGTTCCTTATAAACAATTTTTATCTTAGCATGTTGAATAAACTCTGCTTTGTTATCTAAAGGTTTATAGATAACAGGGTAGATTCTCAAAGAGAGGAAGGTTTTATGTTCACCATAGGATAACCCACAACCAGTATGATAGGTTATAAAGGTTGATGGGAAGCTATTACTCTCATTATATATCTTAGAATCCTCACCTGTTAAAGTAGAACATGATCCAAAAGATAGTTTTTTAGATAAACTCAATGATTTAGGTTTTGAGTATTCAAAACTCAGATTAACAATCTTTGTTCCAAAAGGGAACTCATAAGTAGTTATATTCACAGGCAATACAGGTCTACCATCACTGATAAGATAAAGATTCGTCTCATCAACATATATATTCAAATAATCTCCATATTCTTTCATAACTGGTTCTGAGAAATTATATTCTTCTACTATAACGCTGTAACCCTCATATTCCTCTTCCATCTCTCCTTCATATTCCTCTTCTTCTACTTTAAAGAAAAACATAGCAGCATAGGAAGATAACAGGATAATACTTACTGTAGCCACTGCAAGTATGATTTTATTAATATTTCTCATGTAGATTACCTTCTATCTTCAATGTTTCTTCTACAACTAAAATAACATGATCATATAATAAAAA
>QMTB01000270.1 GCA_003649845.1 Thermoplasmata archaeon
ATCATATTGTAATCTATCGACTATCTCCGCAGCTGTTTTTCTAGTTACTAATCCTCTTCGTCTCCATATCTTACTCCGCAATTTCGTCGGAATTGGTATCGTATCGTAAATATTGTTTCTTCCAGGGTATGCATTTAACCTCTTTTGTTTTTTCGGATGATAAAGCTGTAGCTGCAACTTCTTCAGATCCGAGGGGTTGAATGCAAGACGATAACAAACAATACCATGATTATGCACACATTTATGTAGCTTACCAGTCCTTATATTGAGACTTTGTGCTAAAAGAATTACTTCTCGTATAAGTCTCTCGCAAGTTGAATAGAATAGGATTCCAGCTTCATAAATACTACCATCACCCATTAACAACCCAGCTAATAGACCTCTACGGAAATCGTATGGTGATGACAAAAAGAACGGTGGCAAATGTTTGTTTTTTGACCCATTACCGCACCATTCGTGTAACAACCTCGCAAGCTCTGTACTATAAATGTGGATATTCCCTTGCCTATATTTCCTACCATACAAGTTAGTATCTCGTTCCTGTTGATAAGAATGAAAGCCGAGTTTTGTTGTAATCTGTTCGATTTTCTTCCGTGTTTGCGGATTAATTGCCGATATAGTAACTGCATGATAATATTGCTCATCTTTCCGTTTGGATGATAAGCACCCTTCTGCACAGTATGCCCCGACAAGAAATCCCATATCATAATCCAAAGGAATGTCCCTACCTTTCAATCTTACCGTAGTCTTGCTTTCTACAACCTTGAACTTATTTAGTACAGGAACAAATCTCCCCACAGCTTCTTTAGGGCGCACTCTCTCCAATTCAAAAGTGTCCAAGTTAACGGAAACTAGACTATGGTCACCAGACACTATAGCCTTGATACCTCGGGATGTCTCTATTTCATAACATGGTACCTTTTTATGTATTGAGTAACTATATGGAGTTTTCCAACTCACCTCCAAAGTTTCGGGGTTAAAAGTGAGGATTTTTATGTTACTAGGCACAGAGTACTCAGTAATCTTCTCAGTCCGCTTTATCAGATCTTTGTGTGGAAAATTCTCCATACCAACCCTATGAAGCTGATCATCATTTATGTATATAACTGATGCTTTTGCTACACTATCACCATCAAAGTCGGCATTGAACCCAGCGGTTACTAGTGGATGGATATGTATCACTTTGTCTCGTACTATCTTGGGGTAAAAAGCCATCACGCCATATTTATGGAGAACTGGATCTCTCTTAAGATAAACTGGCCTATTAGCCATTTCTCGTTCCAAAGCTCTTCTTGCTGCTTCTTCTCTGTTCTCCACCACCAATCTAGCTCTAGCTGGGCTATAGCCCGCTTCTACCAATTTGCGCACAATAATAGGTTCAAATATCTTCCAAGCCATATCCTCTGGAATTCCAACTTCGTCGAGATGTAAAGTTGGATCGGGGACAATCACACCACGAGAAGAAAGATCTTGTCTCCTCTTAAGCAATGCACTTTGAAAATATCCAAGTTTTGGGCTAGGCCCAACAATAATATCCATAACCGATTTAAGTTTCCGATTAATCCCAACTTCAAGACCATCGATTTCCAAGGCTTTTACTGCATCATACAATCTAGCATAAACCTTTCCATACTCAGCCTCTGGAAATTCCTTTTTAGCCACAGGAATCTGATTATTAACCATAGCTATGTTACGATATAGACCATTGATATCATGCACAGATATACCACCTTGCTTTAACTGGACCAGAGGTCTAAAGAAAGGAGGTATGACAATTACATTTTTCCTAAGGAAAATCTCTTCTGGCTTCTTTTTAAGTTTGATTATATTCCTCAAAATTTTGATTTTTCTTGCCAATACTGCTTTTCTTTGATCATTTGCAGTTTTTATTTCTTGAGTAGCCTTAGCTAACTCTTTCTTTGGATCCAATCTCCGTAAGAGTATCTTGAAAGCGTCGCCATATTTATATTTACCGTCTGGAGTAATTTTACCCGCACTATCTACTCCAAGCTTACCTGTAATTAAGTCTTTAAAAGTAGCTGCATTTATCTCAAAAAGAATACACAATGTACGCTCAAATAGTGGATTTGGTACAACTTCGTTTAATGGTATATGAGTATACTTAGTACCAAAAAATCCACCAGTAAGTCTAGGATCAAACAGACCGCCTTCCTCAGCTACCGGCTCTCCTTTTTTCATCCTTATGATTTTAGTCGCATCTACCTTTCCATTCGAAAGTTTCTTAATATCTTCATCAAATAAAGGAACAAACTGCAAAACATTGCCAAGCTTCTCGACATTAATTCCTAATGCACGCAAATAAGACTCAAATTTCTGATATGTCAAAGGAGTCTTCGGTCGAGGGATTGGGAGCCCGGATTGGAACGCATACCAAAAATCGGGATTATAATCACTCTTGTATGTTTGGGTCTCATAAAGATTCGCTGTAGCCCCATGGGCTAACATAGCATATAGTCCGAGATGCCCCAAAGATTGAGCTCCGCCCTCAGATGAGCC
>QMTB01000271.1 GCA_003649845.1 Thermoplasmata archaeon
ACTCTATATATATTAGATATAGATTAAAAATTCCTTGATTATTATGAGATAATTCATCTATATAGAAGTTTAAACAGCAAATAAACATATGGTAAAGTTTACATCCATATCTATTTATACCAACTTTTATTAAATTATTTTATCTAAATCTGTTTAAACATGATAGCTATGAATCTAGTAGCAGTGAGTAAATATCTATCATATCTACTTAGACATAATCCCGAAGGTTTACCGATATCAAAAGATGGTTTCATACCTATTGAAGATATTTTAAAGAAGATACGGAAGAGGTTTCCTAATGTAGATGAAAAAATTTTATATAAACTAAATGAGGGATCTAAATCTAGATTTGAAATCAAAAATGGTAGAATAAGAGCACTATATGGACATACTATACCTGTTGAAATCCCTCTAGAGATAGATATAGATGTAGAGATATTATACCATGGTACAACAAAAGAAGCAGCGGAGAAGATATTAAAAGAGGGTTTAAAAAGGAAAGGTAGAAGAAAGGTTCATCTATCCTCTACTATACAACAAGCTATTAGAGTCGGTAAACGTAGAACGAAAAACCCAGTTATATTGAAGATAGATGCTGAATCTGCTAGGAACAATGGTATAGTATTTGAAAAAGCGAATGATCTAGTATATCTATCAGAGGAAATTCCACCTATATTTATATCAAAATTATCTAATAATGAAGATTAATATTATAAGTATAGTTAATATTACATTATTTATTAGCAATATTATAAGCATCGAAGGTTTGAATCTCTGATCAGCAGGTAGATGCCTCTGGTTAGCCCATAGTGCACCCCATCCAAATAAACAGAAGCCTATTACGCCGTTTATGAAAAGATATATTGTCATTAAAACTATAGGTTTCTCTATAAGCATCAACGGTAGACTTGTTATACTCATATAGAGTATTAGTATACCTTGGAATTTCTTGAAACCCCAACTTCTAATATGCTTACTAATAGGATCAAGGGTAGCCTTTACCATCCTAGGTAGAGCATCCATACCAGCATATAGTGTACCACTGATTACTATAAGTATAGCTATTGGATATATAGGATCCCATTATAGGATTGATCGTATTATAGATATTCTGCTGCGCAGAGATTAAATCAACACCATTAGGTAGAAGATGTTTTCCTCCAAGTATAACTGTTCCTGCAGCCATAAAAGCTATAGTAAAGATTGCAACTAATAGTAGAGATAAAAATAAATCTAACTTCATACCTTTTAGAATATCAGATGATAAACCTATTTTATCTCCATCTATCTTATTCTCCACCAGGATATATATGCGATGAAATCAGGGTATTGTCCACTCATCGTTCCATAAACCGCAGCCATCTGAAGTAGGACAGGGAAAGCTAGTATATCTCTAACTGTAACCCAAGGAGCTACCTTGGGAATCTGAATATTAAATAGATTAATAAATATAGAAAACCAGTTGGGGTTTACTATTACTATAGCTAAAACAGCTCCTATAGCGAGAAATAATGCAAATACGATCTGGATACTTTGAAGTAGTTTAAATGACCCAAAGAAACCTATAAAAGCTATTATAATACCCTATTATAACACCCCATATGAAATAGTTACCAACATCTGTAAACAAGGTTATAGCATTACCTAGTAGAGTTAGAAAAGTTGCAATCATAAAGGGAAGTATAGCTACGCTTAATAGAATCGTAACAAGATTAATCCAACCTCTAGGTGGAATCCTAGAGAAATAATCCATTATATGCTCTCCAGAGAGTAATAAATATCTCGTAGCTGTATAAGCTATAAAACCTTTAGTAACCATTGCAAAAATGATAATCCAAAGCGTGGAATACGCTGGTACCGCCCAAGCACCTACACGAGGAGCTAAAACAACATTACCTGCTCCTATTGTCATAGATGCTAGAATAACTCCAGGTCCAAAAAAGGATAGATATTTTTTAGTTTGCCTTTAATATAGAACCTCTATTTCGATTACCTCGTGATACCATTTTCTCACTTCACTAGGGAACACCATTTAAACGACTGATGATTTAGAGGTTATAATTATTCATAGTTATAATATATCTTATTTTTCAAGACTACAACCCATCTCTATAAATAATCTTTCAAGTACATTCATGAACTGTTCTTGAGTTGCAGGATAAGCAGCTAGTTTTATCTTAAAGTGGAAGCAGTTACCACCATCTGTTAGTACAAACTTCTTTCTAAAAAGATTATCTTTATCCAACCGTAAGAAGAAATATCCTTCGCTATTCAACCTAGATTCTCTCTGTTCCATAATCAATTTTTTATCTTCCATAGAGAGGTTATTAAAAACATTGGAGAGAAGAAGATTATTATGTTTATTTTTAGTAGTTTTAAGTTTTATAATATGTATCTTATCTCCAGTTAATCCATCTACTTCCTCATGGGATAGATCTATCTTTTCTTTATCAAAATCTACTGGTAGAAGATAATGAAGGATATCATAGATTATATCTAAATTATCAGG
>QMTB01000272.1 GCA_003649845.1 Thermoplasmata archaeon
AGGTAGAATAGAGGTTGTTGATAAAGGTAAGGAGAGGGGGTATTCGGATGCCTTTCCATGAGAAAGTCACTAATGATAAAATAATAATCTTCACATATGTTCGTAAGTGAATAAAATTATATATTTTGTTATCTATATTATTGTGATGATGTATGGATTGGGATATGAGTGTTGATTTTATTGAGATGAGGGATAGGTTTCTAAGTGATTTGAGGGAGTTGCGGGGAGGGGGGCTTACTTATAGGAGGCTTAAGGAGATTTGTTATACTGTGATACTTTTGGTTCAGCTTTTGAATGGTTGTAGGATTAGTGAGGCTATTGAGGGTATTAGGAAGGCGGTTAATCAAAATAAAAGTGAGGTGTATGTTAGGGTTAGGAGGCAGAGGGATAATATGCGTTTAATAGTTATTCCTAGTTTTATAGATGAATATTTATTGGGGTTGGTTAGATTGATTATTCCATTTGTTAATAGGGATAGTGTTAGGATGTATTGTAAATATAGGTATGGAATAAATACTCATAGTTTGAGATATGCATTTATACGTTATTTAGGGGAGAAGGGTTATTCTGTTCAAGCGATAGCAAGTATAACTCAACATAAGAATCTAAACTATATTTTAAAATATGTTCAGCGTAAAGCGGGGGAAGATATATTAAGGGAGTTATCAGCTACATCCTAGAAACCTATTCCAATGAATTAGATCATACTTATCTAGTAAATTTATATACTATTTTGTTACTACATTTTAGTAGACATATGAGGTTTTCAACTAAGGTGAGGAGGGAGGAGGCTGAGAGGTTGGGGATAAATATTTCTAGGGTTTTAAGGAAGGCTTTGGAGGATGAGGTTAGGAGGCGTAGGCTTGAGAGACTTAAATATAGGCTTGAGGAGATAAGTGATATTCTTGATAAGATAGATATTGATAGGATTGTAAAAAATATTAGGGAGGATAGGGAGAACATCGATTAACTTTATTAGAGCTATATGTTGGCTGAAGGATAGATAAAGTTAAATAATTAGTTGATAATATTAGGGTATATGAGTTTAAGACCTAATATTATTCTTATAATAATGGATGTTCAGCGAGCCTCTAATATGCATTGTTATGGATATTTGAAGAATACTACTCCTAATATTGATAGGATAGCGCGTGAAGGTATGGTTTTTACGAGATGTATTTCTCCAGGGTCTTGGACTCTGCCTTCCCATGCATCTATATTTACCGGAAGATATATTTATGGCCATGGTGTCGGCCAGAGTCATACATATTTTCAGCGTGAAAAATATACTTTGACCGAGATTTTAAAGTCTCTAGGCTATAGGACTGTTGGAATGTGTAATAGTGGTCATTGGTGGTGCATGTATGGTATAGGTTATCATAGGGGGTTTGATGTCTATTATAGAGTACCTTTTACTTCACTTGAGGATTGGGTTGAGACGGGTTCCGAGAAACATATGAGGATTGCTGTTAAATGGCTGAAGAATAATAGGGATAAGCCTTTCTTTATGTTTATAAACTGTTTGGAGCCGCATAGACCCTATTTTCCTCCCAGGAAATTTAGGGCAAAGTTTTATAAAGATATTAGTCTTGAGGAGATGGAGTCTCTTTATCCAAATGTATGGGATATTAGGATGGGTAAAGTTCATGTTTCAAGGGATATGTGGGATATACATAGAAAATTGTATGATGGTGTTACTGCAGCATTGGATGAAAGACTAGGAATACTCTTCAACTATCTTGAGGAGAGCAATTTAATTGACGACATCATGCTTATTATTACGAGCGACCATGGAGATGAGCAGGGCGAACATTATCCACCATATATTGCGCATTCTCTAAATCTCTATCAACCTGTACTACATGTACCGTTAATAATAAGGTATCCTAAACTATTTCCTGCTGGAAGAAAATATGATGGAATTGTTCAAACACATGATTTATTCCCAACTATACTCGAGATACTGGGTGTTAAGGATACCAGTATATGGATTCAGAATCAAGCAGTAAGTATATCGAAAATTCTAGAGCAGGGGGGACGTGGCTTTGCATTAGCAGAACATCAAAGACCACTTCACTCATTTGATAGAATGTTGTCAAGAGATAGAAACTTTGATTTTAGGAGATATGATAGAAGTTTAAAGGCATTATTTATAGGAGACTATAAATACATATGGGCTTCAAATGGTGAAGACGAGCTTTATAATTTGAAGAAAGATCCATTGGAGAAAAACAATATAGCAGAGGAAAATAAAGATATTGTAGATGATATGAGGAAAAAACTTATGGCTGTTTTACATAAGCTTGAACATAGAAATCTTGGAGACTATGTCACGGGAGATGATGAAAATATAAAGCTATTGGAGAGGCTAGACTATATAAGGACGCCTAGAGAATACTATACTGGAATGCTAGGCATGACCGTATAATATCCTACAATTATATAAAAACATTTATTTTTCTTATTAATTTTCTATATTTATATAGGTAGAGAAGCAGTTCTCGTA
>QMTB01000273.1 GCA_003649845.1 Thermoplasmata archaeon
CTCCCCAGTTTGTGGGACAGGAGTTTTGGGTGAATGTACAGGTAGGTGAAGCAGGAAGGCCTGTAAATGATCTGTTCGGCGTCTCCTTTGTGTTAAACTACACCAACACAGAAGTTATAGACGCCCTCGAGGTGGAAAGCGCAACCGGGGAGTTGGCCTTCGGCTCGGATGTCGTGGCCTACTCGGACATAGACGATCCCAACGGTCAGGTGAGCGTAGGGATAAGCAGGAAGGCGGGGGCAGGAGGATTCGATGGCTATGGGGTTGTGGCCAGGATTAAGTTCAAATTCCTCTCCAACGCCGCAGATGGACAGGCCGTGGATTTAACCCTGAGTAATGTCTCGGCAAAGGATCCGACCGGCGCTTCCATCGCCTTAGCTCCCGTATCCGCACAGGTAGCCGCCAAGGCGGGGATTTTGGTCTGGCCAGGTGACACCGACAACAACGGCATCGTAGATCAGGGAGATATCTTGCCCATAGGGCTTTATTGGCACAGCACCGGGCCTGCGAGGGCCGAAGCTTCGTCCTCCTGGAAGGCGCAGGCAGCCACGCTCTGGTCCCCTGAAGCAGCTACATACGCCGATGCCGACGGAAACGGGATCATAGACCAGGAGGAAATCTTAGTGATAGGCCTGAACTGGCATAAGACCCATACAGGCGGAACTGCCAAACCGGTGGTGGATATCTTCGACCCAAGCATCGACCATTCAAAACATCTAACTCAGTATAGGATGATGTACAAGGCCTTGAGGAACAGCCCCGAGACCGAGGGGGCCGTCGAGCTGAAGAGGATCTTGGCCCAGCTCATAGAGCTGGCCCTGCCCAAGGAGGAAGGGCTTTGTCAGAACTTCCCCAATCCGTTCAATGCCTCCACCCAGATAAAATACCAGTTGGCCGAACCGGCTCATATAAAGCTCACGGTGTACGACCTCCGCGGGCGGGAAGTCAGGGCCCTGGTAGATGAAAGCAAAGAAGCGGGGTTTTACACCGTCATATGGGATGGCAAGGACAATACAGGTCGAGCGGTGGGAAGCGGGATATACTTCTGCAGAATGGCGAAAGGTGACTTCGTGGGGACAAAGAGGATGTTGCTCGTGCGCTGACAACGAAGGCCAGGAGGTGATAAGATGACAAGTAAAATACTTTGGATCGCCGGGATGGCGGCTATACTGTACGCCGGTCTGTTGGCGGGCTGCGCCAAAGAAGGAGCCCCCACCGCCCCTGCCGGGGCGATATCCGGGAGGATTGTGGACGAGAGGTCGGGCGAACCGATAGCCAGGGCCACTATCTCCACAGACCCGCCCACTTCGACGGTGACGACCGACTCCTCGGGAAACTACACCATCACCGATGTCAAGGAGGGGTCCTACACCATCAAGGTCTCAAAAAGCGGCTATTTAGAGGGTTCTGTAGAGATCTCCGTCGTCTCGGGGGGGACGGCAAAGGCGGACGTCCGGCTTAAGGCTCTGAACTCCCCTCCGATAATACACGGCATCAGCTATCCCCAAAGCATAGATGTCGGCGAGACACCTACCATCACCGTAGACGCAAGCGATCCGGATGACGACCCACTCACATACACGTGGAGGGCACTCGACGGCGGTACGATCTCGGGGATAGGCAAAAGCGTGACCTGGACAGCGCCGAAGACCACTGGGACTTTCTCAATATCCGTCTCCATAAGCGACGGTGTGAACGAACCGGTCTCCCAGACCGTGAACATCGGGGTGAAGACCTCCACCCCGGTTATCAAAATAGACCCATATCTGAGCGAGGTATCTTCCGGAAGCTCCTTCTCCCTAAATGTGAAGGTGGAGAACGTAAAGGGCCTGTTCGGGGCATCGTTTGAGTTGAAGTTCGATCAGGATGTGCTCGAAGCAACAGAAGCCCTTAAAGGCGACTTCCTGGGCCAGGATGTGATATTCTACGCAGGGGTCGAGCAGGGGAGCGTCGGGATAGGCATATCCAGGAAGGCGGGAGCCGGGGGTGTGGATGGCGATGGGGTGATCGCCGTGGTTACCTTTAAGGTCATCTCTGCCGGACAGACGGAAATATCCTTCCATCGGGATACCTTGAAAATGCAGGACCCGACCGGTACTGCCGTCCAGGGCTTCGGGCAGGTGGTGGCCGGAGATGGGAAGGTGAAAGTTCAATAGGACTCCGAGGACTGTTGCGAGGTCGAGATAGATATACGGAATCGAGGACGACTGAAGGCAGGTCAAAGGATTGGCAACAGTCGTTCCAAGCTCAGCTAAATAGGGAGGTGATGGAAGCAGAGGAACTTTAGAACGGGTCGGGGAAGTTTGCTCCGACAGTCCCTAAGGTAAATCCAACACGAAAGGAAAGTACGATGAAAGCAGGAAGGTTTGAGAACAGGTGGAGCGGATTTGTTTCCGCCTTAGTGGTCGCAGTAATCGTGGCTACAGTAAGTATACTGCTTCCTGTCCCTACATCCGTCTTTGCAGTCGAGGTAAGCGGCGATCAAGCCGGAACGTGGACAAGGA